>NZ_JBYOJR010000007.1:0-233053 GCF_057798915.1 Cupriavidus sp. 22TCCZM01-5 | reverse complement strand
GCGGATTACCCGTGTGAAAGTAGGTCATCGCCAGGCTCTTACAATGCAAAACCCCTCGACAGCGTGTGCTGCGAGGGGTTTTTGCTTTGGGGCGGCGGCGAGCGAAGAGATCGTATCGATGGCGTTTTGTTATCGGCTGACGGCAAGCCCCCTAAACTCTCTCTGACCTGGGTCAATCTGCCTTATCGATAAGGCGTTACGTTGCCGGTAACTTGCGGGGATGGATGTACCTGGAAACCCCTCGGGGTGGTTCTGGTGCGATCCGACGCTTACCCAGGATTCCGATGACGCATGTCCGCACGGCTCGCTACGGTGTCATTCGCGCGATGGCATTTGCCGCGCTCGTCGCAGCGTTGCTTGTCGGAGGCGGCGTGTACCTGACGGCGGAGTTCGACAAGCAGGTCCTCAACGGCATCATCTACATTCAGACGGCCGTCATATCCGGTATGGGACTGATCGTCTTCCTTGGAACGTCGGTCTATCTCATTCGCAAGCACGATGACGCATTGCGGAAGTCACGAACCAGCCAATGGCTTGTGGAACAGGCGTTTGAGCTGACGCAGGACGGCCTGATGATCACGGACGCAAGCGGAGTCATCGAGAAGGTCAATCCTGCCTTCTCCAGGCTGACCGGTTTCGGCGTGAACGAACTGGTGGGAAGCACCCCGCGCTTGTTCAGTTCCGGACGCCAGCCCCCGGAGTTCTATCGCGACATGTGGCGAGCGCTCAAGGAAGACGGCCAGTGGCGCGGGGAGTTGTGGAACCGGCGCAAGGATGGCGCGATCTATCGGGAATCCTTGTCCATCAGCGGCATTCGCGGCGTGGGCGGTTCGTATTCCAATTTTGTCGCGGTATGTTCGGACATCACGCAACGCCAGCAGGAGGAGGAACGTCTCGGTTTCCTTGCCACGCACGATACGTTGACTGGCTTGCCAAACCGCATGCTGTTGGGCGAGCGCCTGGCGCGAACCATTGCTCGTGCCCGGCGTGCATCGAGCCTTGCTGCAGTGATGTTTCTCGATCTCGACGGATTCAAGGCGATCAACGATACGCTGGGGCACGGCGTTGGCGATGAAACGCTGATTGCCGTCGCGCAGCGCTTGAGGGAAGCGGTGCGTGAGTCCGATACTGTCGCGCGTCTGGGTGGCGACGAATTTGCGATTGTGCTCGAGGATATTGCCGATCGGCACTGGGTGGCCGCATTTGCGGAATTGCTGCTGCACGTAGTCGCTGATCTGAAGCAGGTGCAAGGCCAAACGGTGTCCGTGACCCCAAGTATTGGCATCAGCGTGTTTCCCGACGATGCAACGGAGCCGGCGGAGCTGCTGGCATGTGCGGACCACGGCATGTACGCGGCCAAGCATGCGGGCAAGAATGCGTTCCGCTTCTATTGTGGAAACCGGGTCTGAGTGATTGGCGCATGTGAGCGCCGGGCCCTACCAAGAGGATGCTTCATGTACATGGTCTACTGGTCCGAAGCGCATGAGACCGGACTCACGCCGCACGCACAGTCGTTCCCGGGTGATGCAATGCGCGAAGCGCTGCGCCTGACTGAAACGCTGCGCCAGCGCCAGCACGCGGGCGAGCCGGTGAGCTTTGTGACACTGTGCTCGGAAAACCCGAACTCGGTTGGACGAGCGGGGGTTGCGGATCCGCCGGCTGATTATGAGTGGAGAAAGCGGCGGCCGTGAGAAACGGCGAATTCGTTGTATGGCAGCCGTAATCCTTTTCTAAGGCTGCGTGTTGCGGAACCCACTGGCTGTGTGATCCTTCCCCACAAAATTCGCCAACTCATCCTATAATAATTGACATTACAACGATTGACTGGGCAATAAAATGACGTCAAGTGCACAACCAGGACATGGTGGCGGGCAGGTTCTCCCGTTTCGCGAGTCGCTGCTCGCGATGCTGGGAGTCGCTTTCGTGTCGATGCTGGTGGCACTGGACCAGACGGTGGTCGGGACGGCCTTGCCGACGGTCGTCGCCGAGCTGCAGGGATTCGAGTACTACGCCTGGGTCGCGACGTCGTATCTGCTGTTGTCCGTCATCACCGTGCCGATCTTCGGGCGCCTTGGCGACTACTACGGCCGCAAGCCCTTCGTGCTGGCGTCCATCGTCGTGTTCTCGGTGGCCTCCGCCTTGTGCGGCATGGCGACGAGCATGCCGTTCCTGGTGGCGGCGCGCGGCTTGCAGGGCATCGGCGGCGGCATGCTGGTGGGCACCGCCTTCGCGTGCATTCCGGATCTGTTCCCGGACTCGCATGTCAGGCTGCGCTGGCAGGTGCTGATGAGCGCGGCGTTTGGCGTGGCCAATGCGATCGGGCCGTCTTTGGGCGGCGTGCTCACCGAGTTGTACGGCTGGCGCAGCGTGTTCTACGTGAATCTGCCGGTGGGGGCGCTGAGCCTCTGGTTCGTCTGGCGCTACTTGCCGCATCTGCGCCAGCAGTCGCACAGCGAGCCGATCCGGGTCGACTGGCTCGGTGCCGTGCTGATCGGCGTGGGGCTGGGCTGCATGCAGATGAGTGTTGAACTGTTGCCGCAACGCGGCGTCGACTGGCTGACCGCAGGGCTGCTGGTCGCAGCCGTCGCGGCGCTGATCGGGTTGTGGCAATGGGAACGCCGCTGCGCCAATCCCATCCTGCCGCTGGACATGTTCCGGCACCCGGGCGTGGCGCCGCTATTCCAGCTTGCAGTGCTGGTGGGCTTTACTATGTTCGCGCTGCTGATCTACGCGCCGCTGCTGCTGCAGGGCGGGTTCGGATACTCGCCCCGCGACGCCGGTCTGCTGGTGACGCCGCTGGTGGTTTGCATCACGGCTGGCAGCATCGTAAACGGCCGCATCATTACGCGTATCCGCCATCCGAACGCCATGCTGTTCGCCGGCTTCGGCATGCTGGCCGCCGGCTGCCTAGCGCTGTCACAGGCCACGCGCAGCATGTCGCATCCGGTGCTGCTGGCGATCATGCTGATGGCGGGGTTCGGGCTGGGTTTCATCATGCCGAACCTGACGGTGTTCGCGCAGCAGACGGTCGGCCGGGAGCACCTCGGCATCGCCACGGCGATGCTGCAGTCGTTGCGCATGGTCGGTGGCATGATCGGTACTGCGATCGTCGGCACGATGGTGACGCGCTCCTATACCGCTGGCGTGGAACAGTCGCTGGCATCGGCCAATGCCCTGGGCTGGCTCAGCCGAATGTCGGATCCGCAGATACTGATCGACAAGGCTGCGCAGGTAGGCTTGCTGACCGAACTGCAGCAGGCAGGGCACAATGGCGCCTTGCTGCTGGAGCAGTCGCGTGTTTCCCTCGTGACGGCGATCCACCTGGGGCTTGTCATTGCCGCGGTTGCCGCGCTGGTGGGCCTGTGGCGTGCGCGACGCGTGCCGCCGGTCAGGCTGGCGCGTGCCGGTCAGCAACCGGCCATGGCGGCTGACTGAGACTACCGTGGCGCGGCATGAATGACCTGCCGCGGCCTTGAATTCGGGAGAATGGATGGAACTGGAGCGACAAAGCCTGGCGGTACTGCAGCAGTTCGGGCGGACCTACCGCGCCTATGCGTCTGCTTTCGAGCAGCGCATCGGGCTGCCGTTGCCGCGCTGGCGCATCCTGTTTGCGCTGCACACGCAGGAAGATGCCATCGCGCAGAAGGCCCTGGCCGAGCGCGTGAGCATGGACCCGGGCGCACTGACACGGCAACTCAAGGCGATGGAGGAGTTGGGCTGGGTCTTGCGCAATACCTCGGAGCGCGACAACCGCGTCACGCATGTCACGCTGTCCGCGTCAGGAAGGACCATGGTGGAAGGCAAGCTTCCCCTGCGCTCGGCTTTTCTCCAGGATGTTCTGGAGAACGTCCCCGAGTCGACCATGATCGAACTTTCGAGAGGCCTGGCCCAGCTGGAGGCAGGCATTGCCGATGCCGTGGCCCGCGCCGCGGAGCTGGCCGACGCCCAGTGAGGGGCCGGCGCAATACGCTTTGCTAGCTCGGCAGCAGGATGCCCTGGCGTGCCGCGCATTCGAAGAGCTCGCGATCATTGCTGGCCCCCAGCTTCTGCATGGCGCAGTTCTTCTGGCGGCTGATGGTCTTGACGCTGCGGCACAGGATGGCGGCAATCTCGCTGACCGAGCGCCCGCTCAGATAGAGCCGGATGACTTCCGTTTCACGCACCGACAGGCGCTGCGCAACCTGCTGTCCGGGTTCGAGCAGGCTGTCCGGATTGGTTTGCGCCAGGATCTCGAGCGCCGATTTGCCAATGTAGTTGAAGCCCCGCTGGATGCGTGCGACGACGGTGACCAGTTCGCACAGCGGCGCGTCCTTCAGCATCAGCCCATGGACGCGCGCATTGAGAATCGAACGCAGGATCATGGGATTGGTGATCATGGTGAGCACAATCACGCCAACCGTCGGATGGCGCCGCCGCAGCGTGGAGATCAGCCGGATGCCATCCGAGTCCCTGGGGCCGGGCATGTGATAGTCGGTGATCACGATGTCCGGATGTAGTGCCTCGACGCTACTCAGCAACTCGGTGGCGCTGGTGGCCACGCCGCACACCACCCAGCCGGGCTGCGTCTGCAATTGGTCCCGGACAGCAGCGCAGACGACCGGATGGTCGTCGGCCAGCAGGATTTTCAGTGTCATGGCGCGGGCTCCTTGTCGTGGGAATGGCAGACTGCGTTGCGCCCAAAAAATCGCCGCACGTCATGACGGCGTGCGGCGTGAAGGACGCATCAACATCTGCGCACGTGCCGGAGTCTCGAGCCAAACGGGAGGCGGCCGCGACACGGCAGTGCGGGCCCAGAATACTGGCCCCACCGCTACGGCGGACTAGGAAATTTCGCAAATACTGGCACCGAAAAGTCGCGGTGCTGACGAGGGAGCTGCCGCCCGCAATGCCGGTGTGGCGTGCGGCAGCGGGCAGCCGGTACTGCGCAAGGCTGTGCGCGACGCAGGGGGCTTGCGCTACCGCAAACGGCTGGAAGCGCAGCGGATCCCGGAACGTCCGTCCGGCCGCTGTTCAGGCCGCGGCAGCGTGCCGAGGCGAGTCTTGCCGGCCTTTGCGCCGGCTGTCGATGGCCTTGAGCGGGTCGCGCAGGACTGCACTGCCCACATCCATGATGTCGCGCAGGGCGCTCTTGTCGTGCGCGCGTTCGGGGGCCCAGAAATGCAGCGCGGCCCATTCCGGGAAGCTGCTCGGCGGTGCCAGCAGGCGCGTCTTGCGATCACGCGTGACCAGTGGCACGTTGAAATCCAGCACGGGGCAGATACCGCCGGCCGAATGCAGCAGCGTGATCTGCGTGTGCCAGGAGGGCACAACCGTTTCACGGTGGCCGGGTGTGCTGGCCTGGCGCGCGAGGAAGCTGCGCAGCGGGCTGCCCGCTTCGCAGTCTTCCTGCAGCAGGATCCAGTCGCTTTCGCTGTCGTCGGCGCTGCCGGCGCGCATCGCGCTGACCAGCCTGCGCGGCGTGGCCAGAATGTTGTGCGGCAACACCTTTTCCGGGTTGTGTCCGCCGTCGACCACGAAAGCGCAGTCGAGCGCTCCATTGTCCAGGCTCTCGGCGAGCGTGGCATCGGCAATGACTGGTCTCGTTACGAAACTGTCATGCGGAAACTGCTCGCACAGCGTGGTCAGGATCTCGGTGATCACCGGGTCCCCAATGGACGAGGAAAAGCCGATCGACAGGCGCCGGCCATGGCGGCTCTTTTCCGTGGCCACTTCGTTTGGCCGTACCAGCTGGCTCCATTTGGCCAGGATCTGCCTGGCGGTCTGTTCCAGACGCAGCGCGTGCGGCGTTGGCTCCAGCGTGCCGTTGCGCTTGACGAAGAGCGGGTCGCCGGTGATCTCGCGCAGCCGTGCCAGGCTGTAAGCGACGGTTGGTACGCGGCCTTGCGTGCAGGCCGCCACTGCGCTCAGGTCACGGTACTCCATGACAAGAACAAAGACGTGCAACAACTTCGTGCTGACATGACGCATGCTGACTTCTCCCGATCCATGGATTTTTTCTTTTATTTTTTGCTCGGCAATGTGACAGCCGTGCGCGGCGCAGGCATGCCGCGCCCGCGAACCTCAGCGGTCGGGTTCGCGGGCGGAAACAGGGCTTACCGTGGCTGCGGGAACGGGAACCGGCGAGCGCTGGCTGCGGCGGATCTGGCTTCCAAGAAGCATGACACAACTCCTAAATGTGCGACTGACGTCGACAAATGGCGCAGTGACTCCTCAATCCTTCAGGCCCATGCTTGCCGGCAGTTCTGCAGTGTCACCGGGCGTGTACATGCCGGTGGAGAACTGGCGGGCCGCCCATCTTTGCGTGCTCCATGGAGCGCCGTCTGCGGGCGTACGAAATTTAGTTGATGCCGAGGAATCTTAATACAACATTCGGAAAGTTCCTAGAAAGCGATGGACATTCCGTTATGCAGTGCACGCTTCCTCAGGAGCGCTTGTTCGAACATGAACACATGGCTGAAACCTGCTGGGCACAAGGGAAGATAGCCGGGAGATAGCCTGTGCACCTTCGCGTCTGGCTCCCGCCCGGCGGGTTGCACGCCATTAGAAAACCGTACTGAAATTCCAGCGCCGTCCTTTGCGGAATATTTGGATTCCAAATTGGACAAGACAGACCGGCATGGCTGATGGCGCGCGTGCTTCCGATCGCTGCAATCATCCGGTGCATCACACCGCCGGCTTTGCCCGATGCTCCTGGCTTGACGATGCCGCGCTCATACGAGCGCCGGCTCGCACAATTTGCTTAACTCGCCCAGCAAAGACGTTGAATTGCCTTTTGACTCGACGGTGGGCTAACGTACGGGCAGGGTCGGGCACAGTTACCGGCGCGCGTGGGATGTTGCGTAGCGGAGAGAATCGGTGAACAGACGGTATTCGGAAGAGCAGATCCGCACCTATCTGGCCGAGGCCGCCAGCGGCGTGCCGGTGCGCGAATTGTGCGCGCGGTACGGCTTCAGCGATGCTTCCTTTTATGGCTGGCGCGCACGCTATGGCCAACCTGGTCAGGGGGATGCGCGCGAGGGGCGCAAACTGCGCGAGTTGCAGGAGGAGAACGCCCGGCTCAAGAGCATGCTGGCGGATGCGCTGCTCAAGCTCGAGCTGCTGCGCAACCGTACTGGCCGCAGCGGCAGCGGGAAGGACCGCTGACCGTCCATCCATCTCGGATCCGATACGGATCCGGCACGCGTCCGCGCGTCGCCCCATGCAAGCGGTACGCTTGTCCCGGAGTCTCAAATTGAACAAGGTGATTTGTCGCAAGGTATGCATGATGGCCTGCACAGGACTGCTTGCCGCGCGGGCCTGGGCTGCGCCGGATGCGCCACCTCCGGCGCCAATGGTCGCGCCGCCACCGCCCCGCATGGTCGACAGCGCTACGGCACCGGCGGCATCCACTGACGGCACCTTGTCGGTATCGCAGCGCCAGCGCTGCCAGTCCCTGCTTGATCAGATCAACGCGCTGCCCGCGGGGCAGCAGTGGTCGACCGGCAAGTCGTCGGTCACCACGGCTGACGGGCGCACGTATCCGACGCTGGAGCGCCAGGCGGACCGCAAGCGCCTGGAAGAGGCATACCGCCAGGAATGCGCACAGCAGCCCCGATGATGCTGGGACGGGCTGCGCAAGCCGGTACAAGGGCAGGGCTGCCAAGGCGGCCATGGCTGCGCGCGGTCGGTGGACTGCATTCTTGTGGCAAGCGAACAAGCACCGCTTATGTTGCGGCGGCCGCGCAATGGTCGAATTCCAACCCGAGTCTGCGTGTGGCCGATCGCTGAGGCGCGGTGGCCGGCGCCACGCAGTGAACTAGAACCGATGGGGCTCGTCGCCTACGGCCTGCGCGGCCATGGCGACCGGCCCGTGCCGCGGCATCGGATCGAGCTCCGCATAGACCGCGGCCAGGCCATCGCGGTCGATCAGCCGCAGGCGTCGTTGCCGTACCGAGATCAGGCCCACCGAGGCAAAGCGCGACAGCAGGCGCGACACCGTTTCCAGCGTCAGGCCGAGCAGGCTGGCAATGTCGGTTCGTGACATCGTCAGCGTAAGCGGGCTGTCGGCGCCGCCGCGGCGCCGATGTTCGGCGTCCAGGTCCAGCAGCAGCATGGCCAGCCGCTGTGCGGCCTTCATCGAGCCCACCGCGACGAGCAGGATGCGCTCGCGTTCGGCCTGATGGCGCATCACGTCCAGCACGGCATTGCGGAAGGCAGGGTCGGCCATATGCGAGCGCAGCGCTTCGATCGACACGACGCAGCACAAGGTGTCCTGCAAGGCGATGCTGCTGACGCTGTAGGCCGGCGCTTCGTTCGGCTCCAGGCCCAGTACATCTCCGGACAGTGAAAATCCCGTTACCTGACGCCAGCCCAGCGGTGATTCATAGACCTGCTTGGCGCTGCCTTCCCGCAGCGGATATACCGCCGCTATCGGGCGGCCCTGGCGGAAGAATGCGTCGCCCGCGGTCACGGTTGCATGTGCTGGCTGCAGGGGCTTCTGCGCATTTGGCGACAGATCCGCCGCGGGTGCGTCACGGCAGACATGGCGAAAGAGGCAAAGCGAGCAGGTAGGCGAGCCGGACATGGGAAGGGGCGGCTGTGGAGGCGATACGAGACCTAGTATAAATGCACTACAACAGCTGCTATCTACCTGCGATCTGTATTCTTTCGTTGTTCCGCTTGAATTTTTTCGTTCTGGTGAGATGCCGTTTGCCGCACTTCGCCACTTTTCAAGGAGTGCGAAAAAGCCACGCTCGGGGCTGACCTGGCGGTCCATGTGCTATGCTGCGTCGCAACAATATGCAGAACACCGGGGGAGATTACGTCTCACGCGACCAGGAGTTCTCATGGCCAAAAGCCTCGCCACGGACTGGCAGGCGCAATTCCGGCGATTCAGCCGGGCGCAGGCCCAGACCGAAGCACAAGTGAAATCGTGGCTGGAACGTATTGAATCGTTGAGCCCGCTGGCGCCCCGGCGCCGTATCCGGACGCCGCATGGTGCGCCGCTTTCTCCGCGGCATCCCGTGCCGCAACTGCCAGGCAGCTGGGAATCACACCGTCTGCGCCTGGCGCCGCTGCCCGGTGAGCTGGTGCCGCAGCTTTCCTATCACCTCTATGTGCCGGCCAGCGCGAAGCGACGCTTTCGCGGTCCACTGCCGGTGGTGGTGATGCTGCATGGCTGCCGGCAGACCCCGGACGACCTCGCCGCCGGCACGCGCATGAACGCGCTGGCCGAGCATGAAGGCTTTATCGTGGCGTATCCCCAGCAGCCGTTGCGGCGCCAGCTCCAGCGCTGCTGGCAATGGTTCGACCTTGCCGCCGGCGAGGGCGGCCGGGAAGCGCAGGCGGTAGCGACACTGATCGAAACGCTGGCGCGACGCCACGACGTGTGCGACGACCAGGTCTACGTTGCCGGGATGTCGGCTGGCGCGGCCATGGCGGCGGTGGTGGCCCTGCGCTACCCGGAGCGCGTGGCGGCGGTAGGCCTGCATTCCGGAGTCGTGGTGGGCGCGGCCGATAACCCGCGCGCGGGCCTCAAGGCCATGCTGCACGGGTCGGCAACCGATCCGGCGATCCTGCTCGACGCAGTCGGTGCCACGCCAGGTGGCCCCGAGTTGCCGGCGATGGTGATACACGGCCTCGACGACGATGCTGTCCATCCGGTCAACGGCCGTCTGCTGGCGCGCCAGTTCCTGGCCTACAACCGCCTGGAAGACCGTCTGGGCGGCATTCCCGAGGCGCAGGTGCGCATGCCGGCCGGGCATTTCCATGAAGCGCGCTTCGGGCGCTGGAGCCACGACCTGGTCACGCTGGTGGAAGTGGAAGGGCTGGGCCACGCCTGGAGCGGTGGCGACGGCGACTACCACTACCACAGCGCCATTGGCCCGGATGCCAGCGCGATGATGTGGGAGTTCTTTCGCGAGCACCGGCGCTAGCGGAACGCCCATGAAAAAAGGAGGGCGCCAGGCCCTCCTTCATTGCAGCCACGCAAGGGCCGGCGTCAGCCGCGCGCGGGGTCCTTGACGAACAGTGCAGTGACCATGCCCAGCGCGCACACCGCGACCACGTAATGGGCGGGAGCCAGCGGATCGCTCTTGAGCATCAGCGTGACGACCATCGGCGTCAGGCCGCCGAAGATCGCATACGACAGGTTGTACGAGAACGACAAGCCCGAAAAGCGCACCTGCGCCGGGAAGGCGTTGACCAGCACGAACGGCACCGCGCCGATGGTGCCCACCAGGAAGCCCGCCAGCGCATAAAGCGGCACCAGCAAGTCCGGCCGCGTGTGGATGGTAGTGTAGAGCGCGTAGGCGCTTGCGGCCAGCAGCAGGCCACCGAAGAACAGCGTCCGGCGCGCGCCGATGCGGTCGGCCAGCGCGCCCGAGATCACGCAGCCGAAGGTCAGGCACAGCGTGGCCACGCTGTTGGCCACCAGGGCCGTGCGCGCGTCGAAGCCGTACAGCTTCTGCAGGAATGTCGGGGTCATCAGGATCACCACGACGATGCCAGCGGACAACATCCACGTCAGCAGCATCGACACCGCCACTGCGCCGCGGTGGTCGCGTACCACCGACTTCAGGGGCATTTCCGCCGCCAGTGCCTTGCGCTTCTGGAGTTCGGCGAAGACCGGCGTTTCATGCAGCCAGCGGCGCAGGTACATCGAGGCAATGCCGAACACGCCGCCAATCAGGAACGGCACGCGCCAGCCCCAGTCAGCCAGCTCGGCCGGCGTGAATACCGAATTGATGCCGGTGGCCACCAGCGAACCCAGCAGGATGCCCGCGGTCAGCCCGCACGTCAGCGTGCCGCACGCATAACCCACGTGGCGCGCGGGCACGTGTTCCGACACGAACACCCATGCGCCGGGCACTTCGCCGCCCACGGCCGCGCCCTGCAGGATGCGCAGCACCAGCAGCAGCACCGGGGCCAGCAGGCCGATGGTGTGGTAGGTCGGCATCAGGCCCATCAGCAGCGTGGGCACCGACATCAGCAGGATCGACAGCGTGAACATCTTCTTGCGGCCCAGCAGGTCGCCGAAGTGCGCCATGATGATGCCGCCCAGCGGGCGGGCCAGGTAGCCCGCGGCGAAGATGCCGAAGGTCTGCAGCTGCCGCAGCCAGTCGGGCACCGACGGCGGGAAGAACAACTGTCCGATCACCGTCGCGAAGAACACGAAGATGATGAAGTCATAGAATTCGAGGGCGCCGCCCAGTGCGGCGAGGGAGAGGGTCTTGTAATCCTGCCCCGTCAGGGGGCGCGCGGGCCGGGCTTGCGCGCCTGCGATCGGAGCGGTACTGCTGGTGGTAGACATGAATGGACTCGCATGAAAGGCATCTCATGCGAAGCGCACAACACGGGTTGCGTGGAGGGTGTGGCCGGGGTTACAGCGCGGGAGAAGCAGGCACTACGTGGCGGGTAAGCCGCAGGCTTGCGACGAGACGCTTCGCAAAGGCGTAAAGATATCAGATCGGCGCTTGTCTTGTTGATAAGACAAAAGTTGATAGCTTTGCTTTGCGTGGAAGCATTGCGATAATGTCAAAAAAATGTGAAATCCGGGGCACAAAAGTGCGGTGCGTCACCGGAGCGGGGTCAGATTCATCGGGAATGACATGGAAATCAAGAGTTCCATCCAGTTCGCCACGGCTACGCCGCGGCGAAAGCTGGCCGCGCGCGTGGCCGGCGGCGTGGTGGCCGCGTTGGCGGTGTTTGGGCTTGCGGGCTACTTCGGCGGTCCGCCACTGATCAAGTCGCTGATCGAGAAGAACGCCACCGAGGCGCTCGGCCGCAAAGTGACGCTGGGCAGAGCGCACGTGCGTCCGTTCGAACTGGGCGCGACGCTGAACGACCTCACCATCTACGAACGCGACGGGAAGACCGCCGCGGTGACGCTGGGCGAGCTGGAGGCGAACACGTCGCTGGCCTCGGTCTGGCACCTCGCTCCGGTGGTGGATTCGCTGCATATCGACCGGCTGGCCGTGCATGTGATGCGCGAGGCCAACGGCAGCATGAGCTTTGCCGATATCCAGGACAAGCTGGCCGCCCGGCCGCCGAAGCCGCCCGATGCCAAGCCGGCCCGCTTCTCGGTCAACAACATTGCGCTGACCGGCAGCACGCTGGCCTATGAGGACAAGGTGGCCGGCTCGGCCGTGCGCGTCGACAACCTGACGCTGACGCTGCCGTTCCTGTCGAACCTGCCGCACGATGTGGAGATCGTCACGCGGCCCACGCTCAGCGCGCACATCAACGGCACGCCGCTGGCGTTGGATGGCACGGTCCTGCCGTTTGCCGATTCGCGCGAGACGCATCTGAACGTCAATCTCGACGGGCTCGATGTCGCACGCTTCATGCCGTTCGTGCCGAAACTCAAGGATGCGGAGGTCAGGCACGGCCTGCTCGACACGCGCCTGACACTGGGCTTCCGCCAGCAAAAGGACAAGCAGGACATCTTCGTGTCGGGCACCGCGGCGCTGCGCGAGCTGGACGTGCGCACGCTGGCGGGCGCGCCGCTGCTCAGCAATGGCAAGCTGGCGCTGGACATCGACCGCGTGGAACCACTGGCGCGGCGCGCGCATCTGCGCAGTGTCGATGTCGAAGGGCTGAACGTGGCCGCGGCGCGCCGCACGGACGGTTCGCTGAACCTGGCGACGGCCTTCCTGCCACAGGCTGCTCCCGCCGCCGAGGCCACGCCCCAGCCGGCGGCGCCCGCATCGGCGCCGGCCGCGGCAAAGCCGCAAGCGGAGGCCTGGCGCTACGCGGTCGACCGCGTCAGGCTCAAGCAGGCTCGCATCGGCTTCGAAGACGACCTGGCGCCGTCCGGGCCGGGCAAGCTGGCGCTGGGTCCCATCGATGCCGAAGTGAATGGCCTGGCCAGTGCCGAGGCCGACCAGGCGACCAGGCTGCAGGCCACGATCATCGTAGCCGACGGCCAGACGCTTACGCATAGGGGCGAACTGTCAATGCGGCAGGGCACGCTGGCCGGCACGCTGGAAACCACGGGGCTGCAGCCGCAGGGGTTTGCGTCCTGGTGGCCGCGCGAGTTGCGCGCCCAGTTCGGCAACACCGCGGTCAACGCGGAGCTTCATTACCGGATGTCGTGGGCGCAGCCCGTGTTCCAGTTCGTGCTCGAGAAGTCGCGGCTGGAACTGGCGCCGCTGCATGTCGCGACGCGCGAGCCGGTAGCCATGCCGGCGGCCGCCGCTTCGTCCAGCGAGCCGGCGGCGCGCCAGGCGCGTGCTGAACGGGCCGAGCGCGCCAGCCGCGCCCGTCGTGCGCGCGAGACCGACAGCGAAGGTGCGAACCTGCCCTTGCTGCAGGCCGACAAGGTGGTGCTGGACGACATCGGCCTGGACCTGGCCAAACAGACTTTCGAGGCGGGCCAGCTCGCGCTCACCAAGCCGCAGATCGCGGCGACGCGCGACTACCAGGGGCAGCTGCTGGAAATGGCGCGTATCTGGGCGAGCGAATCGGCGCGCCAGACCCGGGCCGAACGCAGGCAGCCGCCCGTTTCGTCCACCACGGCGAACGGCGCGGCACCGCCCGCCGGCGGTGGCTGGAAGGTGCGGCTCGGCAAGGTGGGGCTCGACGGCGGCGCGGCCCGGCTAGCTGACTACGCGCCGGCCGAGATCAACCGGGGCCGGCCAGTCATCCTCGAGTACCGCAATATCGGCCTGACCACTGGTGCCATCGCGTGGCCGCTGGCGGCCGCGGCGGTGCCCGTCAAGTTGCATGCCGAAACGGGCAAGCGCGGCATGATCAGCATGGAAGGCAATGTGCTGCCGGCGGCCCCGGCCAGCCAGTTGCAGCTTGACCTGCGCGAGATCGACCTGGCGCCGGTGCAGCCCTACGTGGGCGATCGCCTGAACGCGGCGCTGCGCAGCGGCACGCTGACTGTCAAGGGCAGGCTGGCTCTCAGCACGCCACCAGGCAAGCCGATTGCCGCGCGCTTTGCCGGCAACGCGCAGCTGGCCAACGTGCGCACCGTGGACCGCGTGACCGGCGATGACTTCCTGCGCTGGCGCTCGCTGGCCGTGTCGGGCATCGACTTCAACATGGACGACGGCAAGGGCCCGATGCGCGTGACGCTGAACAATATCGCGCTGTCGGATTTTTATGCGCGCGTGATCCTGAACGCCAACGGCCGCCTGAACCTGCAGGACGTGATGGCGGGCGGCGCGGCCAAGGGCGAGGCGCAGCCGGCCACGAGCCTGACGCAGGCGAACCCGGCCTCGGCGCCAGCGGCCTCCGCGCCGGCAGCGACGCCGCCCGCACAGGCTGCCGCGGGTCCGAAGCCGCAGGTGCTGATCGGCGGTGTGTCGGTGGACAAGGGCAACATCAATTTCTCGGACTTCTTCGTCAAGCCGAACTACAGCGCCAACCTGACCGGCATGAAGGGCTCGGTGTCGAAGGTGTCGTCGGGCGACCCGACGCCGGCCGACCTCGTGCTCAATGGCCGGCTCGATGACGATGCGCCGGTCAGCATCAGCGGCAAGATCAACCCGCTCGGCGAGCAGCTCTTCCTGGACATCGCCGCCAAGGCGTCCGGCGTGGAACTCACGCGCCTGACGCCGTATGCGGCCAAGTACGCCGGCTACCCGATCACCAAGGGCAAGCTGACCGTGGACGTGGCCTACAAGATCGACCAGGGCAAGCTCGACGCGAGCAACCACCTGTACCTCGACCAGCTCACCTTCGGCGACAAGGTCGACAGCCCGGACGCGACCAAGCTGCCTGTGCTGCTGGCGGTGTCGCTGCTAAAGGACCGCCACGGGGTGATCGACGTCAACCTGCCCGTCTCCGGTTCGCTGTCGGACCCGCAGTTCAGCATCGGCGGCGTGATCGTGCGCGTGATCGTGAACCTGCTGGCCAAGGCGATTACGTCGCCGTTCGCGCTGATCGGGTCGGCGTTCGGTGGCGGCAGTGGCGAGGAGCTTGGCTATGTGGAATTCGCCCCCGGCACGGCAACGCTTACGCCTGCGGCGAAGGACAAGGTGGCCACGGTTGCCAAGGCGCTCAATGACCGGCCGTCGCTGAAGCTGGAAATCAGCGGCCGCATCGACCCGGCCACCGACGAAGCCGGTGCCCGCCGCGCATGGCTCGACGCCCGCGTGGCCGAGCAGAAGCGGCGCGACCTGCGCAAGAGCGCGCAGGACGGCGAAGAAGCCGGCGACAACGAAGCGGGCGAGCAGGGCGCCGACGTGAAGGTGTCGAAGCAGGAGTATCCGAAGTATCTCGAAGAGGTCTACAAGCGCACCTCGATGAAGAAGCCGCGCAATTTCGTGGGCTTTGCCAAGTCGCTGCCGCCCGAGGAAATGGAGAAGCTGCTGATGGCGAATGCCACGGTGTCGGATACCGACCTGAGGCACCTGGCCGACCAGCGCGCGCTGGTCGTCAAGCAGGCGCTGGAGCGTGACGGCAAGGTGCCGGAAGACCGGCTGTTCCTGACCGCGCCGCACCTGAGCGCGGAGGGGATCAAGGACAAGGGCACGCCGAACCGGGTGGATTTCTCGGTCCGCCAGTAAGCGCACCCGTGGCCGGCGTCGTGCGGCGCCGGCCCCCACCGCGCGCTCGTGCATCGCAAAAACCGCGTATGATTCGGCCCGGAAAATGTATCGGGCCGCCAGTGGGCGGCTGCTCTGGGAGAAAGTTTTGCAGCAGGATCAGCTGGAAGCGGCAGTCGCCTACAAGACCTGGGTTTGCGTGATCTGCGGTTGGGTGTACGACGAGGAACTGGGCTGCCCGGAAGAGGGCATTGCCGCGGGCACGCGCTGGGAGGATATTCCCGATGACTGGCGCTGCCCCGAATGTGACGTCGGCAAGGGCGAATTCGCCATGATCGAACTGTGACGTTGCGGGCATGTGCCGGCAACGCGCCTGACGGCAGCGATGCCTAGTGCCTGGCAGCGTGCCGGCAGATGCCGGCGCGTTGCCGCGCGCAGCGGCGATAGTGCATGCGATAAGGGTGGCTGCACCGCCACACTGCGATCGCGACGGTCATGCACAGCAGTACCGCCATGACGGCGGCAAGCAGGCCGATGGACATGGCCGCCCCTCTCTCCAGAAAAGTGCCCGAGCCTTGCGGCTCAGATCAGCAGCGGTAGTGCCTCCAGTACCAGCACAGCGACTAGTGCGCCGATGAGCGCACCCATGGTGCGGCAGCTGATACGCAGGAATTTGGCGGTCACCGGGATCGAGCCCATGGCGATCACGCCCACCAGTGCCATCGGGATCAGGAATACAAGATCGTGCGCCTGAAAATGCCACATCATGGCGGTCTCCTGTCTCTCTGTCTTGTGGCTCCAGTATAGACAGTGTGTGGCGAAAGAACGGCCGCAGGCATTGGTACTGACCCGGACGCCGGGTCGTGCTGCATCGCACTGCAGCGTCATATGCGCGTACCGTCCATGCCACCTGGCGGGGTGATCGGTGTGGCGCCGCGCGGACTCCCGCATCTTTTTCGCCTCATCGGGTCTAACTGTGCAGCCCGCGTGTCCTATCCTGAGCGAATACACGGGCTTGTCCCGTGACTCAGAGAGGCGGAGGTGGCTATGGAACTTCACATGCATTCGCACCATTACGTGCGGCGTTCGCCGGACTGGACCGCGGCGGCGGTGTCCGGTCTGGCCGCCGGCGCGTTGCTGCTGGTGCTGGAGCTGTTCTGGTCCACGATGGTGTCGGGCGTGAATCCGTGGGGCACCACGCGCATGATCGCGGCGATCCTGATGGGCCGGGACGTATTGCAGACCTCGCTGTTCAGCGTGGGCACCGTGGCGGCCGCCCTGGTCATCCACTTCGTGCTGGGCGCCGTGCTGGGAATGGTGCTGGCCGTGATCATCGCGCCGTTCCAGCTGGATTCGAGCATCCGCATGATCCTGCTCGCGGGCGCCGTGTTCGGCCTGGCGGTCTATCTCTTCGACTTCCATGTCATGACCCGCTTCTTCACGTGGTTTGCCGATGCCCGCGGCTGGCACACGCTGGTGGGTCACATGATCTTCGGCATGGTGGCGGCTGTGACCTACTGGAAGCTCGAAAGCAAGGACGTATCGCATTGAGCGCTGTATGCGCTGACGCATAGAGAGCGGCGCCTGATGTGCGCCGCACCGCAAGATCGCTGATTTTGCCGCGCGCATTTGCTACTACACGGGCGGCGCGACGACGACGGCGGATGGGCGACGATTTCCCATCCGCCGTTTTTTCCTTGCCTGCCGCGCACGCGCCAGGCCGCGCGGCCCTTGTGCAATGCGGCAAGCGTACGCGCCCGTGTCGCCTTGCAGTGACCTGACGGCATGCACTAGTCTTATCTCAACCCTGCGTGACTTCCGCATCCCTCGCCATGCGCGAGGAGGAGGTTGGATATGGCGATGGCCATCGCAATCGTAGTCATCGTCGTCGCTTCGGTGCTCTTTCATTTCCTGAGCCCGTGGTGGGCGACCCCGCTGGCGTCCAACTGGAGGCAGATGGACGACACGCTCACCATTACCCTGGTCATTACGGGGATCTTTTTCATCGGCATCAACCTGTTCATTGGTTACAGCGTCTGGCGCTTTCGTCATGATGCGCCGCGGCACGACGGACAGCGCGGGCACCGTGCCGACTACCATCCCGAGAACAAGAAGCTCGAAATCTGGCTGACGGTGGGTACGGCGCTTGGCGTCATGGCGCTGCTCGCACCGGGTCTGTTCGTCTACGCCGACTACGTCCGGCCACCGCGAGAGGCCATGGTGATGGAAGTGGTCGGCCAGCAGTGGCAATGGGCGTTCCGCTTCCCGGGCAAGAGCGGCCAGCTTGGCACGTCCGACCCGCGCTTCATCAGCGGCACCAACCCGCTTGGTCTCAACCCGGAGGATCCGCGCGGCCAGGACAACGTCGTCATCAGCGGGCCGGAAGTGCACCTGCCGCTGAACCGGCCGGTCAAGGTGCTGCTGCGTTCGCGCGACGTACTGCATGACTTCTACGTGCCGCCGTTCCGCGCGCGCATGAATATGGTGCCGGGCATGGTGACGTCGTTCTGGTTCACGCCGACGCAGGCCGGCCGCTTCGAGATCCTGTGCGCGCAGCTCTGCGGCGTGGGGCACTACAACATGCGCGGCATGGTGGTGGTGGAAGAGCAGGCCGCCTTCGACGCCTGGCTGGCAAAGCAGCCGACCTTTGCGATGACGCTTGCCAGGGCAGCGGCACCTCCGCCGCCCGCGCCCGCCGGGGCAGCCAGTGGCGTAGACGCCGTGCTGATCGAAAAGGGCCACGCGCTGGCGCAGAGCAAGGGATGCGCGGGATGCCACAGCGTTGACGGCAACCCGGGCGTAGGACCGACGTGGAAGGGCCTGTTCGGCAGGACCGAGACCTTTGCCGACGGCAGCAGCGCGCCGGTCGACGACGCCTTCCTGAAAGAGGAGATCACCGATCCGCAGGCCCGCCTGGTGAAGGGGTTCGGCCCGGTCATGCCCAAGATACCGCTGACCGACGATGAAATCGGTGCCCTGATGGCGTATATCCGCGCCCAGGGCAGCGGCGAGGGCGCGGGCGTTGCGCCGCCGGAGCCGGCGTCGGCAGGGGCGCCGGCTGGGGCCACTACCGCGGCCGAGGTCAGTTCCCAGGCGGCGTCAGCGGCTTCCGGCACCTACACGACATCCAATGCCGCCGTAGTGCCGCCGACCGCCTCGCCCAAGGCGGCGACGAAGTGAGGAGAGACGCATGGCTTACGCCGACGATGCAGACCACCACGCACCGTACAGTTTCTGGACCCGCTATGTCTGGAGCCAGGACCACAAGGTGATCGCCGTGCAGTACACCATCACTGCCATCGTGGTGGGGCTGGTGGGCGTGGCGCTGTCGAACCTGATGCGCATGCAGCTTGGGTTCCCCGGCAAGTTCGATTTCATCGACGCCAACCGCTACTACCAGTTCGTCACCATGCACGGCATGATCATGGTGATCTACCTGCTGACTGCACTATTCCTCGGCGGCTTTGGCAACTACCTGATTCCGCTGATGGTGGGCGCGCGCGACATGGTGTTCCCGTTCCTCAACATGCTCAGCTACTGGGTCTACCTATTGTCGGTGATCGTGCTGCTGGCCAGCTTCTTCGTGCCGGGCGGCCCGACCGGCGCAGGCTGGACGCTGTATCCGCCGCAGGCCATCCTGCCCGGCACGCCAGGCTATGAGTGGGGCATCATCCTGATGCTGGTGTCGCTGGCGATCTTTATCGTCGCGGCCACCATGGGCGGCCTGAACTACGTCACCACGGTGCTGCAGGCACGGACAGAGGGCATGACGCTGCTGCGCATGCCGTTGTCGGTATGGGGCATCTTCATGGCGACCATCCTGGCGTTGCTGGCGTTCCCGGCGCTGTTCGTCTCGGCCGTGATGATGCTGCTCGACCGCACGCTCGGTACCAGCTTCTTCATGCCGGCGATGGTGTCGATGGGCCAGCAGCTCAACTACAAGGGCGGCAGCCCGCTGCTGTTCCAGCACCTGTTCTGGTTTTTCGGACACCCGGAGGTGTACATCGTCGCGCTGCCGGCCTTCGGCATTGTCTCGGACCTGGTCAGCGTGCATTCGCGCAAGAGCATCTTTGGCTACCGCACCATGGTGTGGGCCATCCTGGCCATCGGCGTGCTGTCGGTGGTGGTGTGGGCGCACCACATGTTCGTGAGCGGCATGAACCCGTACTTCGGTTTCTTCTTCGCCACCACCACGCTGATCATCGCCATACCGACGGCCATCAAGGTCTACAACTGGGTCATCACGCTGTGGCGCGGCGATATCCACTTCACGGTGCCGATGCTGTTCGCCATCGCGTTCATCAGCACCTTCGTCATCGGCGGGTTGACGGGGCTGTTCCTTGGCAACGTGAGCGTGGACATCCCGCTGTCGAACACGTACTTCGTGGTCGCGCATTTCCACATGGTGATGGGCGTATCGCCGATCCTGGTGGTGTTCGGCGGCATCTACCACTGGTATCCCAAGGTGACGGGCCGCATGCTGGACGACCACCTGGGCCGCGTGCATTTCTGGGTCACCTTCATCGGCACCTACGCCATCTTCTTCCCGATGCACTACCTGGGTGTGCTGGGCATGCCGCGGCGCTACTACGCGTACGAGAACTACGCGTTCATTCCGGAATCCGCGCACGTGATGAACATGTACATCTCGATCGCGGCCTTCATCGTCGCAGCGGCCCAACTGCTGTTCGTCTTCAACCTGGCCTGGAGCGTCAGGCACGGACGCAAGGCCGACAGCAACCCGTGGCGCGCGGCGTCACTGGAATGGCAGACACCGCAGACGCCGCCCGCGCACGGCAACTGGGGCCCGCACCTGCCGGTGGCCTACCGCTGGGCCTATGCCTACAGCGTGCCCGGCGCGAAGGAGGACTTCATCGCGCAGAACGCGCCGCCCGAGGCCGGCGGCGCCGAGCCCGAACCTCACCCCAGCCGTGGAGCCGTGGCATGAACGCCGAAGCTCTCTACAAGGTCAGCCGCGACGAGTTCGGCGGCAGTCCGTCGGGCGGTGGCCAGACCCGCAATGAGAACGCCGGCGGCGCGCCCGCCTCCATCGGGCTGTGGGTCTTCATGGGCGTGGTCACGGTGCTGTTCGCGCTGTTCCTGACGGCGTATGCCATGCGCATGGACAGCCCCGACTGGCAGCGCATTGCGCTGCCGTGGCAGGTATGGCTGTCCACCGCGCTGCTGGCGGCAGGCAGCGTGGCCATGCAGGCGGCGGTGCGCCTGGCACGTGCGGGCCGCATGGCCGGGGCGCGGCGGGCGCTGCGCCTGGGCGGGCTGGGCGCGGCGGCCTTTGTCGCGTCGCAGCTATGGGCCTGGCTGGCGCTGCAAGCCGCTCATGTCGGTCCGGCGAGCAACCCGGCCGGCAGCTTCTTCTACCTGCTGACTGCCACGCACGGGTTGCACGTGCTCGGCGGCCTCGCGGGCTGGGCCTTCGCGGCGGGATTCCGGGGCAGCGGTGAAGGCGCCGTGCTGCGCATGGTGCTGTGCGCCCGGTACTGGCATTTCCTGCTCGCGGTGTGGGTGGTGCTGCTGGCCGCGCTGGGCTGGCTCACGCCCGAGATCGTGCGCTACATCTGCGGCACCGCGTAGCGCTGAGGAGAGAGCCCATGTCTTCGAACGTCTCGTCGCAGCCCGCCGCGCCGGGGGCCATCGCCACGGGCCTGCGCGGCCTGGTGGCGGACTGGTCTTCCGACCAGCGCGCCTTCAAGGTGTCGTGGGGCAAGGCGATGATGTGGATCTTCCTGCTGTCCGACACCTTCGTGTTCAGCTGCTTCCTGACGGGCTACATGACGGTGCGCATGGCCACCACGGTGCCCTGGCCCAACCCGAGCGAGGTCTTCGCCCTCAATATCGGCGGCCGCGACGTGCCGCTGATCCTGATCGCCATCATGACCTTTGTGCTCATCACCAGCAGCGGCACCATGGCGATGGCCGTCAACTTCGCCTACCGGCGCGCGCGGAAGCAGTGCGCTCTGCTGATGATGGTGACCGCGCTGTTCGGTGCGACCTTTGTCGGCATGCAAGCCTTCGAGTGGACCAAGCTGATTGTCGAGGAAGGTGTGCGTCCCTGGGGCAACCCGATGGGCGCGGCCCAGTTCGGATCGACCTTCTTCATGATCACGGGCTTTCACGGCTTTCACGTGACCTGCGGCGTGATCTACCTGCTGGTCGTGGCGACCAAGGTCCTGCGAGGCCGGTACGAGGCGAGCGGCAACTACCAGATCGTGGAGATCGCGGGCCTGTACTGGCACTTCGTGGACCTGGTCTGGGTCTTCATCTTTGCATTGTTCTACCTCTGGTGAGGCTTGCCATGGCTTCGACTCCGACTCCCGCCTCGCCCGGCGCTGCGCACGGCCAGGACGACACCGCGCACACTGGCCAGCAGCATCCGATCAGCCTCTACCTGAAGATCTGGCTGCTGCTGTTCGTGCTGTCCACGCTGTCATACATGGTGGACTACGTCGGCTTCACCGGCTACCTGCGCTGGACGCTGATCCTGCTGCTGATGGTGATGAAGGCCGGCCTGATCGTCGCTGTCTTCATGCACATGGCCTGGGAGCGCATGGCGCTGATCTGCGCGATCCTGGTGCCCCCACTGTGCCTGCTGGTGCTTGTCGGGCTGATGGCGGAAGAGGCAAACTACACGTTCCTGACGCGCGGCATCTTCTTCCACTGAACCGACCCCCGCACGCATGCATCCTGCCACCGAAGCCATCCTGCGTTTCAACCAGGGCCGCGACCCCGAGCGCTTCACGCGCAAGCTCGCTGCCATCGCCGCCGACCCGTTCGCCTTCTTTCGTGGCACCAATCACCTGTACGTGGCATCGCTCAGCCATGCAGACGCGCTGCTGGACGCGCCGTCCACCTATGTCTGCGGCGACCTGCACCTGGAGAATTTCGGCAGCTTCAAGGGCGACAACGGCCTGGTCTACTTCGACCTGAACGACTTCGACGACGCGCTGGTCGCGCCGCTGACGGTGGATGTGGTCCGCGTGCTGTCCAGCGTGCTGGTGGCGGCGGGCCAGATTGGCCTGTCCGACGAGGACGCGGATCGCGCCAGCGAGGCGATGCTGGCCGAATATGCGGGGGTACTGGAGGGCGGCAAGCCGCGCTGGCTCGAGCGCGCCACCGCCACCGGCATGGTGGCCATGCTGCTGAGGCGGGTCAAGCGGCGCCGGCGCGGCGAACTGGTCGCGGAACGCACCCAGACGCGCAAGGGGCGGCAGCGGCTGGTTTGCGATGGCAGTCACGCCTTACCCGCCGACGCCGACGCCCGCAAGCGGGCCGTGGAGATCCTGAACGCCTATTCGGGCCAGCCGCACGGCCATCGCTTCCGCGCCGAGGATGTTGCGCGGCGCGTGGCCGGCATCGGCAGCCTGGGACTGGAGCGCTACGTAGTGCTGGCGCGCGACGAGCGCGCGGGCGGCATGCCGCGCCTGGTCGACATCAAGCGCGCGGCGCCTTCCGCCTGGCAGGACCTGCCGAACCGCTCGCAGCCACGCTGGGGCAGCGATGGCAGGCGCGTGGCGACCATACAGAAAATCATGCAGGCGGCATCGCCCGCGCTGCTCTCGTCCGTGGACAAGGGCCGTGCGTCATACCTGGTGAAAAGCCTGCAGCCCACCGCGGACCGGGTCAACCTGGCGCACTGCGACAGCGCCGCGTCGCTGCGCGAAGTGCTCGCGACCATGGCCCATGCCGCGGCCTGGGCGCACCTGCGCGGCTGCGGGCACCATGCCGCGGACCGTATCGAGCAACTGCAGGAATTTGCCGCCGGCACGCGCTGGCGCAAGGCAGTGCTGCGCCTGGCACGGCATGGCCATGCGGTGTCGCTGGCGCAGTGGAAGGTCTATGCGGAGGACTACCGCAAGGCCAGGGGCAGCGCCGTCAGCCTGCCTGCCGACGGCGCCCGGTAGTGCAACGCAGGCGGCAGGACGTCAGACCTGCGTGATGAACTTGGTCACCAGGTAGCCATCGAAGGTTTCCATGCCGCCTTCGCTGCCGATGCCGGAGTCCTTGACGCCGCCGAACGGCGTTTCGGACAGTGCCATGCCGAAATGGTTGATGTTGACCATGCCGGCTTCCAGGCCGTTGGACACCTCGTGCGCGGTCTTCAGCGAATTGGTGAAGACATACGAGGCCAGCCCGTAGGGCAGGCTGTTGGCGCGGCGCAGCACCTCGGCCGTGTCCTTGAAGCGCGTGACGGGGGCCACCGGGCCGAACGGCTCGTCGACCATCAGTTTGGCGTCGTCGGGCAGGTCGGTCACCACGGTCGGGGCGAAGAAGTAGCCCTTGTCGCCGATGCGCGAACCGCCAGCCACGACCTTGCCGCCACGCTGGCTGGCATCGTCCAGGAATTGCTCCATCGAGAACACGCGGCGCTCATGGGCCAGCGGGCCCATCTGCGTGCCTTCTTCGAGCCCGTTGCCGACCTTGATCGAGCCGATCACCTCGGTGAAGCGGGCCAGGAACTTGTCATAGGCCTTTTCCTGCACGTAGAAGCGCGTTGGGGAGACGCACACCTGGCCCGCGTTGCGCAGCTTGAAGCGCGCCAGCATCTCGGCGGCGGGCTCGATATCGGCGTCGTCGAACACCAGCACCGGCGAATGCCCGCCGAGTTCCATGGTCACGCGCTTCATGTGCGCGCCGGCCAGCGCGGCCAGCTGCTTGCCCACCGGCACCGAGCCCGTGAAAGAGATCTTGCGCACAATCGGCGATTCGATCAGGTAGGTAGAGACCTCGCCCGGCACGCCCCAGACGATGTTGAGCACGCCCGGGGGCAGGCCGGCATCATGGAACAGCTGCGCCAGCGCGACCACGGCGCTGGGCGAGTCTTCCGGTCCCTTCAGGATCAGCGTGCAGCCCGCGCCCACGGCCGCCACGATCTTGCGGATGGCCTGGTTGAACGGGAAATTCCACGGCGTGAAGGCCGCGCAGACGCCGATCGGCTCGCGCACCACGATCTGGCGCACATTGGGCTGGCGCGGCGGGATCACACGGCCGTAGATGCGGCGGCATTCCTCGGCGTGCCAGTCGGCATGCTCGGCGCAGACCAGGACTTCGCCGACCGCCTCGGCCAGCGGCTTGCCCTGGTCCAGCGTGATATTGCGGCCGATGTCCTTGGCGCGTTCGCGAGCCAGTTCGCCCACGCGGCGCAGGATCCGGGAGCGCTCGAGCGGCGAAGTTTTCTTCCAGCTTTCAAAGGCACGCTGGGCGGCGGCCAGGGCGCGGTCCAGGTCGGCGCGGCTGGCGTGCGGCAGCTTGCCCAGGACTTCCTGGGTGGCGGGGTTGAGCACATCCTGCTCGCGCCGGTCGCCGCCCTTGATGAATTCCCCGTCGATATAGAGGGCAAGATCCTGGTACATGCGTGTTCTCCTGGTGGTCGTGTCGGGTCAGACGTGTCGGCGGCGCGACGGTGCGCGCTGCCAGGTCCGCTAGCTTAACGCCTCGGCGCGGATCGTGCTGGCGATGCGGCCGGCGCAGATGGGGGGCAGGAGACCGATAAAGCCGCACGTGCGCAAAGCGGCCGCGACGACGCCGCATCTTCACTACACTCTACGAAAAAGGGTCGCAACGGGTCGCGTCCCCGGCGCCCCGCCGGAACGCGGGGCAGGTCAGGGATGCAGAACCTCCGCGCTCACGCCCCAGTGCCCGGGCCGCATACCAGGAGCCACGCCATGGATGGAAATTCGGGCAATCGTGCCGGCGGCGAACGCAAGCCCATCGCGCTGGCGCTGCAGGGCGGCGGCATGCACGGAGCCTTCACGTGGGGCGTCATCGACCGGCTGCTCGAGGACGGCAGGCTCGACATCGAAGGCATCAGCGCCACCAGCGCCGGCGCCATGAATGCCGCCGTGCTGGCTTACGGGATGCTCAAGGGCGGCCCCGATGGCGGGCGCCAGGCGCTGCATGACTTCTGGCTGGCGATTGCGCGCTCGGCCGAGCGCTACAGCCCGTTCCGCTGGATGCCGTGGATGAAGGGCGGCCACAGCTTCGGCCTGGACAACTCGCCGCTGTATGCGATGGCCGACATGGTGCTGCGCATCCTGTCGCCGTACCAGTTCAATCCGCACAACATGAACCCGCTGCGGGACGTGCTGGCCAGCCAGGTGGATTTCGAGGCCTTGCGCCGCGAGTGCCCGTGCCATCTGTTCCTGTGCGCCACCAACGTGGAAACCGGGAAGATACGCATCTTTTCGGGAGCGGACATGTCGATCGAGGCCGTGCTGGCCTCCGCCTGCCTGCCGACGCTGTTCCAGGCCGTGGCCGTCGATGGCCAGCACTACTGGGACGGCGGCTACGTCGGCAATCCGGCCATCTTCCCGCTGATCTACCAGTGCAAGACGCACGATGTCGTGATCGTCCACATCAACCCGATCGTGCGCCCGGGCGTGCCAAGGACTGCTGCCGAAATCCTCAACAGGGTGAACGAGGTCAGCTTCAACTCGTCGCTGATGCGCGAGATGCGCGCCATTGCCTTCGTGACCTCGCTGATCCAGCAGGGCAAGGTCGACAAGAAGGAGATGAAGGAGATGCGCATCCATTCGATCCGCAACGACGAGACCATGGCCGCGCTCGGCGTATCGAGCAAGTACAACGCGGACTGGAAGTTCCTGTGCTTCCTGCGCGACAAGGGCCGCGACCATGCCGGTACCTGGCTGGAGCGCAATTATGACCACGTCGGGCAGCGCTCCAGCGTGGATATCAGCGGCGAATTCCTCTGAGCCCGGCCCTGCCCGGCACCGTCAGCCACGCACCGGCTCGGCGAGCCGCAGCGCGAGGTTGCGTCTGGCCAGCGCCTCGTAGCGGTCGTGGAACAGGTCGGTCAGGTAGAGGCGCTGGCGCGCCAGCAGCCGGCCCAGGTACTTGCGCTCGGCCGCATCATAGGCAGCATCGTCCAGGTCCGGACGCTCGGCGCGCAGCAGCATTCCATTGCGGCGGAACCGCACGCCGGGGCTGCCGAGCGTCGCCAGGTCGATATCGACCGCATAGCAGGCGGCCAACCCGTCGGGTACGCCGGTGTGCGTGGTGTCCAGGATCATGGCGGCAATGTCGTCGGCGCGGGCAATGCGTCCGTCGGCCCGGCGCAGGAACCAGTCCGCGCTGCGTGCCTCGTTGTCGCGCGCGCCCGGCACGTAGATGACGTCGTGGCACCAGAGTGCGAGCTCCACGGCGTCGGCGTCGGGAACCTGGGCGTGGGCCCAGTCCAGGTCGCGCAGGCAGCGGCGCACGTGGAACAGCGTGTGGTAGTAGCGGCCCGGCCCCGAGTAGTGCCCGGACAGTTCGGCATAGGTGTCCTGAGCGCGCTGGCCGCCGCAGCGCGACCACAGGGACTCGAAGCGGGCCTGGAACCGGTTCATGGGCCTCCTTCGCGGCTGCGCCGGTTCAGCCGACCTCGTCGAGCAGGGCCCGCGCCTGTTGCAGGTCGGCCGTGTCGAAGCCTTCGCGGAAGGCGCCATAGATGCCGGCCAGTACCTCGCGTGCGGCATCGGGCTTGCCTTTGCGGCACAACAGCCGCGCCAGGCTCAGCGCCGCGCGCAGCTCCAGCGACCTCGCTCCCTGCTCGCGTGCAATGGCGACGGCCTTGCGGAAGCAGGCTTCCGCTTCGTCCCGGACCAGCCGGCCGTCCTCGGACCCGGCGAGGATAAGTTCTCCCTTCAGGCGGAGCAGCGTTGACGCGTCCAGCCGTTCGCCGGTCTTCTCGGCAAGCGGCATGGCCTCGTCGAGCAGCGCCAGGCCGGCGCGGTACTCGCCGGCCAGGCCGTGCGCATCGGCCAGCAGGCCCAGCAGGCTCGGCCTCGCCAGTGACGCGCCGGTCGCAGCGTAGGCGTCGAGGCCTTGCTGTATCTGCGCGATGCCCGCCTGATGGTCGCCGCGCTCGGCCACCGTCCAGCCCTGCAGCACCACGCCCCATGCCAGGTAGATCGGAAAGCCCTGTTCGCCGGAAATGGCGATGGCTGCCTCGGCAAACTCGCGCACCTGCGGCACTTCTCGCCGGCACAGGTGTACTTCCGCTGCGAAGATCAGGCACAGGGCAAGATTGAATGCGTCGGGACGCTGCCTCGCCAGCGCCAGCGCTTCCAGCGAGCGCGCACGCGCGAGGTCCGGCAAGCCCTGGTACCACAGGATCCAGCCCAGCGTGGCCATGGCATGCACGGCGGGGTCGCGCCCGTAGCCAAGCAGGAATTCGTAGGAGGACTGGTCCGGCCGCTGCACGGCCAGCACTTGCTCCATGTGGTCGCGTGCGACGCTGATCTGGCCGAGGCGGAACGTGGTGGAGCCCAGCACGCGATGCCCTTCGGCGAGCTGGTCCGGCTTGTGCGAGCGCAGGGCCATGCCAAGCAGCCGCTTGCCGAGTGGCAGCGACACGTTGTACTGCGCGCGCAGCTGGTAGAACGCCCACAGCCCGAGCTGCGCGGAAAAGACCTGCGGCGTAGGCTCGCCCTGTTCGCACAGCGCGAGCGCGCGCCGGTAGTTGGCTTCCACCTCGGTGGAGGCCTGGCCGCGCGTGGCGATCAGCGCGGGCCCCAGCGTCAGCAGCAGCGACAGCTCCTGCCGCGCGCGTTCGGGTGTGTCCGGCAACTGCTTGAGCAGCGCAATGGCCTTGCCCAGATGGCCGATCGCCTCGGGCAGGGCAGAGCGTTGCACGGCTTGCTGGCCCGCGGAGTGCAGGTACTCGATCGCCTTCGGCACATTGCCGCTAAGGCTGTAGTGGTGGGCGAGCTCGCCGCAATAGTCTTTCAGCCGGCCCGGGAACAGCGATTCGATCGCCAGCGCGGTACGTTCATGCAGCGCGCTGCGCCGCTCGGTCAGCAGGCCGTGGCCGGCGACTTCCTGGGTCAGTGCGTGCTTGAATGCATACTCGACATCGGGGAAGGCAGGCTGCTCGTAGATGAAGTCGGCAGCCTGCAGCGCGGCGAGCAGCGGGCGCAAGGTGTCGTCATCCTGCCTGGTGACGTGGCGGATAAGGCTCAGCGAGAATTCCTTGCCAATCACCGCCAGCGTTTGCAGCAGTTCCTTCTGTGCCACGGGCAGCCGGTCGATACGCGCGGCCAGCACGCCCTGGACCGTCGTCGGGATGTGCAGCAGGGCCGGTGCCTGTTCGATGCGGAAGTTGCCTGGCGGCCCGAGCAGTACGCCTTCCTCGGTCAGCGTCTGGACCACTTCTTCCATGAAGAACGGGTTGCCCTCGGTCTTGTCGAGGATCAGCCGCTTCAGCGGCACCAGGCTGCGATCGTCGCCCAGCAGCGCGGTGAGCAGGCCCTGGGCCTCGGCAGGGCCCAGCGGTTCGAGCTGGAGTTGCGTGTAGGCGCCGCGGGCATGCCAGTCGTGCGAATACTCGGGGCGGTAGTTGACCAGCAACAGGATGCTGGCGTCCGGCACATGGTCGACGAGGATGCCGAGAAAGCCCTCGGTCTCGCTGTCCAGCCACTGCAGGTCCTCGAAGATCAGCGCGAGTGGCTGGTTCTGGCTTTCGCGCACCAGCAACTGGGCAATGGCCTCGAAGGTCCGCTGGCGCCGGATCGTGGCATCCATGGCCGGCAAGGTCGATCCTGGCTCGCTGTTGCCGAGCAGGTAGAGCAGGTAGGGCAGGTGCACCTCCAGCGAGCGATCGAGCGTCAGCAGCTTGCCGGTCACCTTCTCGCGGCAGGTCCGGTCGTTGTCCTGCGCGGCCACCTGGAAGTAGTTTTTCAGCAGTTCGATCAGCGGCAGGTAGGCAAAGGCCTTGCCGTGCGATACGGAAAAGGTTTCCAGCACCTGGCAGCCTTGCCGCGACCTGGCCTTGAACTCGTGAAACAGGCGGGACTTGCCGACGCCGGCCTCGCCGACCACGCCGACGATCTGGCCCTTGCCGGCCCGGGCCAGCTCCAGTGCCGCGTGCAGCCGCTCCAGTTCGGCCTGGCGGCCGACGAAGCGAGCCAGCCCGCGGTGCGCCGCAACCTGCAGGCGCGTGCGCAGCGCGCCGAGGCCCAGCACCTCGTAGACGGCCAGTGGATCGCGCACGCCTTTGACATGCGTGGTGCCGAGCGCCTTGAACTCGAAATAGCCTTCGGTGAGCTTGTGGGTCGACTCGCTGATCAGGATCGAGGCCGGCGTCGCCACGCCTTCCATGCGCGAGGCGATGTGGATCGTGTGTCCCACGGGATCGTAGTCCGTGTGCAGGTCGTCCTTGCGGATCGAGCGCACCACGACCTCGCCGGTATGGATGCCGACGCGGATCTGCAGCGGGATGCCCAGCTCCAGGCGGACCCTGTCGCTGTGGCGGCGCATCGCGTCCTGCATGCGCAGCGCCGCGTACAGCGCGCGCAGGGCGTGGTCCTCGTGCGCGATGGGCGCGCCGAACAGGGCCAGGATGCCGTCGCCGAGGAACTTGGCGACGTAGCCTTCGTAGTGGTGCACGGCCTCCATCATCAGCGTGGCGACCGGGTCGATCAGGCGGCGGGCCTCCTCGGGGTCCAGGTCCTGCGTCAGCGCGGTCGAGCCGGCCATGTCGGCGAACAGCGCGGTAATGGTCTTGCGTTCGCCCGCGGCTTCGCCGCGCGCTTCCATGGCCGCGCGTTCGGCCAGGATGCGCTCGGCCAGGTGCGGCGGGGTGTACTGGACGGGGGGCGTGGCCGATGCCGGGGCGGACGCCTGAGCGGCTGCCAGGCCGGCGAGAGGGGCGCCGCATCCGCGGCAGAACTTGGCCGTGGGGCCAGCCGGCTCGCCGCACTGCGGGCAGGCCCGTGGCAGTCCGGCACCGCACTCCTCGCAGAAGTTGGCCTTTGCGAGGTTCTCGAACCCGCAATTTGTGCAGCGCATATCGCCTCCTGCCCACCCTGGCCCGCGTGATTCCGGCTTCAGTCCATTAGACGCGCGATCGGGGCGGTTGGCAAGGCGCGCCAACGGCCGCCGGCGGGATCGCGTATGCTGGCAGGCTGACCGCCTCGCGCAGGGACCATGCAGGGCCCATGCAGCGGCGAAACAAGGACGACATGAAGCCTGACGCCAGACTCACCACCGGCCCCATCGGCCGCACGCTGCTGACGTTCTCGCTGCCGGTGCTCGGCAGCAACATCCTGCAGTCCCTCAATGCCTCGATCAACTCGGTCTGGGTCGGGCGCTTCCTGGGCGAAGCGGCGCTGACCGCGACCTCGAACGCCAACATCATCCTGTTCTTCCTGCTGGGCGTGGTGTTCGGCATCAGCATGGCCAACACCATCATGATCGGGCAGGCCGTCGGCGCGCGCGACCTGGACGAGGCGCGCAAGGTCGTCGGCACCAGCACCACGTTCTTCGTGCTGCTGTCCGTGGCCGCGTCGGTCTTCGGCTACATCTTCACGCCAGACATCCTTGCGGCCATGCAGACCCCGCAAGACGCTGCGCCGCTGGCGGTGACCTATCTGCGCATCATCTTCGTTGCGCTGCCGTTCATGTACTTCTACAACTTCGTGATGATGACGCTGCGCGGCGCCGGCGATTCGCGAACGCCGTTCTACTTCATGTTGTTGTCGGCGGTGCTCGACGTGGTGCTCAATCCGGTGCTGATCTTTGGCGTGGGCCCGCTGCCGGCGCTGGGCATCGCCGGCTCGGCGCTGGCCACGCTGATCGCGCAGCTCACCAGCCTTGCCGCCATGATCGCGCTGCTCTATCGCCGCCGCCATTTCCTGCTGCTGCACCGCGAGCAACTGGCGCTGCTGTGGCCGGACCCGGCCATCATCCGCGCGCTGGTGGCCAAGGGGTTGCCGATGGGCCTGCAGATGGTGGTGATCTCGTCGTCGGCGATCGTGATGATGTCGCTGGTCAACGCCTACGGCTCGCAGACCACTGCCGCCTACGGCGTGGCCTCGCAGCTCTGGACCTATGTGCAGATGCCGGCGCTGGCGGTTGGCGCGAGCGTGTCGTCGATGGTGGCGCAGAACGTCGGGGCCGGGCTCTGGCACCGCGTCACGCGCATCACCCGCGTGGGCATGCTGTTCAACGTGGCGATGACCGGCGCGCTGGTCGCGCTGGTCTACCTGTTCGACCGCCATTCGCTCGGCCTCTTCCTCGGCACCGACGGCGTGGCCATCGGCATCGCACAGCATATCAACCTCGTGGTGCTGTGGTCGTTCATCCTGTTCGGCTTCACCATCGTGATCTTCGGCACGGTGCGTGCTACGGGCGCGGTGATGGCGCCGCTGGTCATCCTGTTCCTGTCGATGTGGGTGATCCGGCTGCCGTTTGCATGGGGCCTGGGCAAGAGCTGGGGCGCGGAAGCAATCTGGTGGAGTTTCCCGCTGGGATCGGTGGTGTCGGTTGCGCTGGCCGCGGGCTACTACCGTTTCGGCAACTGGCGTGCGAGCCATATCCTGCCGGTACCGCCGCATGCGCCAGAAGCGCTGGGCCAGGCACCCGACACGAGCATGGGCACGCCGTGCGAAGACGCCGGCCCGGTTGCCGAAGCGGATGAGACGGGCGAGGCGCCGTCCCGTACGGTGGAAACCGTACGTTGAAAGCCAATCGAAAGATCCGCGTGGCATTGTGCGTCCGCTGCTGGTTTTCGCGGCAGCGGATGCGTTCGCCCGCGTGCGAGCGGACGACGTCCGCGCATGCCACAGTTCCTCTCCCATACCGCGTCGTTGCCGCATGGCAACGGCGCGCGTCCGGCCTTCCTAGCCCCACCTTCCCGCTCGCTCCGGCATCGCATCAATACATCATGTGGTGATGTATTGGCGCGGATGCGCAGCTGCGGGCCTGTCGCGCGCGCAGCGCATTGGTGAATACCCGTAAGCGAAGACAAATGAAAGGCGGCTGAAAGATCGCGTCTCTAACGTTCCGATCTACCGTCGGGGCATGCGCATGCATGCAGCAGTTCGCGCGACAGAGCCAGCGCACGAAACCGGCACGGCATTAGTGAAAGTGAACTTTGAGGAGAATCGTTTTGCGCATACGTAGCCAAAAGGACTTTGCCTCCGGCCTGATGTTTGTTCTGGTCGGTCTGGGCTTTTCCTGGGTCGCACGCGGCTATTCCATGGGAACCGCCGCGAAGATGGGCCCCGGATATTTTCCGTTCCTGCTCGGGCTGGTGCTTGCCGTGCTGGGCGGCCTGGTGCTGATCTCGTCGTTGTCCAGCAAGGGCGAGCAAGACCATCTCGCACGCTGGGACCTGAAGACGCTGCTGTGGATCCTCGGTTCGGTGGTGCTGTTCGGCCTCCTGCTCAAGCCGCTGGGCATGGTGCTTTCCGTGTTCGTACTGGTGCTGGTGTCGTCGATGGCCAGCCACGAGTTCAGCTGGAAGGGCGCATTGCTCAACAGCGTGGTGCTGGTGCTGATCAGCCTGGGCGCCTTCGTGTACGGCATCAACCTGCAGATGCCGGTGTGGCCTGCATTCATCACCGGTTAAGGGAGCGCCGAGATGGAATTGATTGAACACCTTTCACTGGGATTCTCGACGGCAATGTCGCTGCAGAATCTCGCGTACGCGTTCCTGGGCTGCGTGCTCGGTACGCTGATCGGCGTGCTGCCGGGGCTGGGGCCGCTGGCCACCATCGCCATGCTGCTGCCGGTGACCTACACGCTGCCGCCGGTGGCCGCGCTGATCATGCTGGCCGGCATCTACTACGGTGCGCAGTACGGCGGCTCGACCACCGCGATCCTGGTGAACCTGCCGGGTGAATCGTCGTCAGTGGTGACGACCATTGACGGCTACCAGATGGCACGGCGCGGACGCGCCGGCGTGGCGCTTGCCACGTCTGGCCTGGGCTCGTTCTTCGCGGGTTGCGTGGCCACGCTGATCCTGGCCGCGTTTGCCACGCCGCTGTCGGAACTGGCGTTCAAGTTCGGCCCTGCCGAGTACTTCTCGCTGATGGTGCTGGGCCTGATCGGTGCCGTGGTGCTGGCCTCGGGCTCGCTGCCCAAGGCGGTCGCCATGATCGTGCTGGGCCTGCTGATGGGCCTGATCGGCACCGACGTGAACTCGGGCGCCGCGCGCTTCTCCTTCGACGTGCCAGAACTGACCGACGGTATCGACTTCGTCGCGCTGGCGATGGGCATGTTCGGCTTCGCGGAAATCATCGCGAACCTCGAACAGAAGGAATCCCGCGAAACCTTCACCGACGCGGTCACCAATCTCTGGCCGACCAGGGACGACTTCAAGCGCATGGCGCCTGCCGTGCTGCGCGGCACGGTGCTGGGCTCGGCCCTGGGCATCCTGCCGGGCGGTGGTGCGGCGCTGGCCTCGTTCGCGGCCTACTCGCTGGAGAAGAAGACCTCGAAGTACTCGCACGAGTTCGGCAAGGGCGCGATCGAAGGCGTGGCCGGTCCGGAATCGGCCAACAACGCCGCGGCACAGACCTCGTTCATCCCGCTGCTGACGCTGGGCATTCCGCCCAACGCGGTGATGGCGCTGATGGTGGGTGCGATGACCATCCACAACATCCAGCCCGGCCCGCAGGTCATGACCAGCAACCCGGCGCTGTTCTGGGGCCTGATCGCGTCGATGTGGATCGGCAACCTGATGCTCATCATCCTGAACCTGCCGATGATCGGCATCTGGGTGAAGCTGCTGACCGTGCCGTACCGCTTCCTGTACCCGGCCATCCTGGTGTTCTGCGGCATTGGCGTGTACTCGGTCAACAACCAGACCTTCGACGTCTTCATGGCGGCTGGCTTCGGCGTGATCGGCTATCTGTTCCTGAAGCTCAAGTGCGAACCGGCTCCGCTGCTGCTGGGCTTCGTGCTGGGGCCGATGATGGAAGAAAACTTCCGCCGCTCGCTGCTGCTGTCGCGTGGTGACTTCAGCGTGTTCGTGACCCGTCCGCTGTCGATGGGCCTGCTGATCGCGGCTGCGGCGCTGGTGGCGGTGGTGGCCCTGCCGTCGATCAAGGCCAAGCGCGAGGAAGCGTTCCAGGAGGAGTAGCCCCCGGCGCTCCGGAACCGCGCCGCCCCAGGGCGGCGTGTGCAACGCAAGCATTCGGGGTGCCTTCGCGCACCCCGTATTTTCTTGCGGCGGGGCATGGCTGCGCGACGATCGTTGAAGCAGAGCGTGCCCGGCTGCGGCAGCAGTCATGGGCCGCGAAAAGATGAACAGGAACTCCGCTCCGGCCCTTCACCGGATCCCAGCATTCCGGTGTCGTGGGGCGGGAGCTTCGCCGGCGCCGATGAAACCGCCTTCCCTTGATCGGGTCTTTTCCCGGATCTTCATCCTCAAGCTCGTGCGCGCGAGCCCGTCGACCGTGATGAATCTGGTCGACCAGCTGCGCGAGTACGGCATCGAACTGAACATTCGCTCGTTGCGCCCGATCCTGCGCAGCCTGATGATCGCGCGTGCGATCACGGCCGAGCTGGTCGAAGGCAGCGGCCGGGTGTACTGCATCACCGACAGCGGCCGCGACGAACTCGAGCGCTATCTGTCCCATCTCGATATCCTCAAGCGAGGTGGCAATGCCGATGGCTGACGCTGTCGCACGCAGAAACAGAAATGGGCCCGCTTGCGCGGGCCCATTGCATTCCGGGATGGCGTTGCCGGATTACTGGCTCTACTGGGTCACGAGTTCCAGGCCAGCCTGTGATTCATCATTGCCGCGCGCGACCAGCACCTTGATGCGGTTCGGCAGCGTAGCCTTGATGCCGTCCACGGGAATCGTGGTGATCAGCCAGTCGGCATTGTTGTCCAGCGTCAGCGGGCCGGAATCGAAGATCACGGTCTTGCTGCCGGCGGTCGTGATGCGCAGCCGGTAGGTGCCACCATTCAGGTTGATCGAATCCTTGCCCGAGGCAGGCACCGCGGACTTGAACGTCACGGCCGAGAATGTCGGTGTGACGGAGTTCAGGTCAACGGCCGGCACGGTCACGTAGATGTCCACGTTCTGCGCGTTGAACGATGCGTTCAGTGCCCTGACGCGTGCCTTGTCGGAGAACAGGCCGACTTCGAACGGATCATCGATCTGGATCACATCCGCGGCGGTGTCGCTGCCCGGCATGGCCACCACCGTGTACTTGTGGCCCGTGTGGGTGTTCACGGTCGTGTGGCCGAGTTCCGTGGTCGTGCCGGCCACGTCAAAGGCGAAGAGCTGGTTCCCCTCGTCGACGTCGCGGTAGGTCGACACGAACTTGTAGGGCTCGTTCAACAGATTGGTTTTCGCTCCGTTCTGCAATATGTCGACGTTCGGCCCACCTGGTATGGCATGGATCAAGCGTACGGTCGGCTTGCTGAGGCCGACGCGTGCGGCAATGCTGTCGTCACCGCCTCCGCCGCAAGCGGAAAGGACTGCTGCGGCTGCAATGGCGAGGCCGAGGATAAGACTGGTCTTCTTTGAGCGGATCATAGTGCCACCTTTCTCCGATGCGTTGGTTTTGGGGCGAGCGCCGGCACGGCCGCGGCTGGGGCGGCTGCATGGGCGAGGCGTGTCATCAGGCCGGTGACGTCGTTTCTGGAGTCGGGTGGCCTTATTGCAACGATAGGAAGGAACTTTGGGGGGAGGCAGGCGCGGGTATCCGATATCGGTGTCGGAGGATTCCCACAGGGGGATTGTTGGCGGACGGGGAGGGTAGTTATGTGGGGCGCCGTTTTTCTTGGCATGCGCTGCTGTTTCGCCGGCTACGCCGGCGAAACAGCAGCGCATGCCAAGCACGTCAGCGCATCATCATCAATCAACCCAAGCCCTTTTGGCATCAACGTCGCAGGCGCGAGCGCTTCCCTTCTTCGTTTTTCTGCTCGGCCGCTCGCAGCGGGGGCCACTATGGATGTAGCGATTTTGAAGGAGGTGGGCCCGGCGAGCTTGGGCTTGTGCACGCAGGAAGGCGCGCTTTCTGGTTCTTCTGCCGCTCGGACAGAAAGTGATTCGCGGGCTATGACGCCACCACCACCCGATTCCTCCCATTGCGCTTCGCCTCATACAATCCTGCATCCGCAACCTCGACCAGCCGGCTGCTCGCTTGCCCCTCTTCAGGCACGATCACAGCCGCACCGATGCTGACGGTAACGCAGCCGCCCGTGCCCGCCTCGCTGTGGGCGATGCCGAGCGCTTCAATGTCGCGCCGGGCCTTTTCCGCGAGGAGCCGGGCGCCGCCGGGCGAAGTCGAGGGAAGAATCATCGAGAACTCTTCACCGCCAAAGCGCGCGGGGAGGTCGGCCGGGCGCGAGCAGTTGTCGCGCAGTACCGCGGCGACGCGCCGCAATACCTCGTCGCCGGCCACGTGCCCATACGTGTCGTTGTAGGCCTTGAACGCATCGACATCGATCATCAGCAGCGCGAGCTGGCTCTTGTCACGCTGCGCGCGCTTCCACTCTGCGTTCAGGTATTCGTCAAAGTAGCGGCGGTTGGACAGCCCCGTGAGCCCGTCCGAATTGGTGAGCCGCTGCAATTCAAGATTGGTCTCCAGGAGCTGCTGCTGGCTTTGGCGCAGCGCGCGATAGGCTTCGTCGCGCTGCAGCAGGTTGAGGTACGAGCGCGAGTGGTAGCGGATGCGCGCAATCAGCTCGATGCTGTCCGGCAGCTTTACAAGATAGTCGTTGGCGCCCGCAGCGAAGGCCGCGCTTTTCATCGCCGCCTCCTCCTTGGTAGACAGCACGATGATCGGGATATCGCGCGTGGCGGCGTGGTCGCGGTAGCGGCGCACCAGCGTCAGGCCATCGACGCCAGGCATGACCAGGTCCTGCAGGATCACCGTAGGGCGGGTGCGCTCCGCCACGGCCACGGCGTCGTCCGGTGTCGCGCAGTAGTGGAAATCGATGTCGGGCTCGGTGGCGAGGGCGCGCCGTACGGCTTCGCCGATCATGGCCTGGTCGTCCACCAGCAGCACCATGGCGGGATAGCTGTTCGCTGCGGCAGTGGCGGTAAGAGCGTGGTTCTCGGGTTGTTGCATGCTGGCTTCCTGGATGGCTCGACCCCAAATCGTTCCTGGTTGAGGCATCGGCGATCTATTGTCGTTCTGGTATGTTCTGTTGGCTGCAGCGGTCAGCCCGGTGCGGGCCGCAAGCCGCTGCAGGCCTGCACCAGACGCGGTGCAATGGCCGCGAGCGGCAGGATCTCGGTGGCGGCGCCAATCGCCGCGGCCGCCTTGGGCATGCCATAGACCGCGCTGGTGGCCTGGTCCTGGGCAATGGTCAGGCAGCCATGGCCGCGCATGGCTTTCAGCCCGCTGGCGCCGTCGCGGCCCATGCCGGTCAGCAGCACGCCAATGGCACGTCCGCGCCAGTGCTCCACCACGCTTTCAAAGAACACGTCGATGGAGGGCCGATAAAGATAATCGCTGGGCTGCTCGGTATAGGCCATGCGGCTCGACCCTAGCAGGCGCAGATGGTTGTTGGTACCGGCGATCAGCACCGTGCCGGCCTGCGGCGCTTCGCCGGTGGCGGCCACGCGCACGGGCAGCGCGCACTGGCCATCGAGCCATTCCGCCATGCCGGGCGCAAAGGCTTCGTCGACGTGCTGCACGGCCACGACCGCCGCGCTGAAATCCGCGGGCAGGGCGCCCAGCAGCGTGGCCAGCGCCGCCGGCCCGCCGGCCGAGGCGCCGATCGCCACCAGCCGCGAGGCGGCCGGCTTGCCCTGCACCTCGGCCACGACGGGCCGTGGTGCCGCCCGTCCCGCCACCAGCCGGCCGACATTGCGCATCTTGCGCAGCAGCGGGCCCGCGGTCAGCTTGGCGTCGGATTCGGTCAGCGTGGGCGTGTCCACGGCGTCGATGGCGCCATGTCCCATGGCGTCGAACACCTGGCTGGCATTGCGGCCGAGATCCATGGTGACCACCACGATCGGGCACGGCGTGGCCGCCATGATGCGGCGCGTGGCCTCCACGCCGTCCATGACCGGCATCAGCAGGTCCATCAGGATCAGGTCGGGCGTGTGCGAGGCCGCGAGCTGTACCGCCTGTTCACCGTCGCCGGCGACCCATGCGATTTCAAACGCAGGGTCCAGCGCGATGGCACGGCGCAGTGCGGCCACGGCCAGCGCCGAATCATTGACGATGCCGACTTTCATGGTCTTGCCTCACCGATCAGGTCGTGCACCGCATCGAGCAGCGCAGCGTCATGGAAACTGCCTTTCGCAAGATAGTAATCCGCGCCGGCCTCCAGGCCGCGCTGGCGATCCTGCTCGCGGTCCTTGTACGACACCACCATGACCGGCAACTGCTGCATTCGCGGCTCTTTGCGGATCAGCGTGACAAGCTCGATCCCATCCATGCGCGGCATGTCGATATCGGTGATGACCAGGTCGAAGGGCTCCGCGCGCAGCACGTTCCAGCCGTCCATGCCATCGACCGCGACCGTGACGTCGTAGCCGCGCCCGGCCAGCAGCTTGCGCTCCAGCTCGCGCACGGTGAGGGAATCGTCCACCACAAGCACGCGCTTGCGCCGCACCTGCGCGGCGGCCGTAGCGGCCTGGCGTACGTGCTCGATGCGCCCATCGGTCACGAGCTTCTCGACCGAACGCAGGAGGTCGTCCACGTCGAAGATCAGGACCGGCGTGCCATCGTCGGTCAGCGCGCCCGCGGCGATGTCCTTGATCTTGCCAAGCGCCGGCGCCAGCGGCTGCACCACCAGCAGGCGCTCGCCCAACATGCGGTCCACGGCAATGCCGTAGACGCGCTCCTGTTCGCCGATGATCACGACCGGAATCTCGTCCCCGTCCAGCGGGCGTTCCGGGCGCTGCAGCACCTGCGCGGCACTGACCAGGCCTACCGCGCGCCCGGCGTGGTGGAAATGCTGGTGGCTCTCGGTCTGCGCCACGTCCTGCCGGCCCACCGTGGCGGCGCGCAGCACATGGCCGAGCGGGAATGCGTAGGCTTCGCCGGCGATCTCCACCAGCAAGGCGCGCACCACCGACAGCGTCAGCGGCAGCTCCAGGCGGAACTGCAGCCCGCCACCGGGCGGCTGCGCCAGGCGCAGGTTGCCGCGCACGCGGCGCACCATTTCCTGCACCGCGTCCAGGCCGACACCGCGGCCCGAGACCTCTGAAACGGTTTCGCGCATGCTGAAGCCCGGCAGCAGCAGGAACTCCAGCAGCTCGGCCTGCGACAGCCGCGCGGCAGTGTCCTCGCTGGCCAGGTGCCGCCGCACGATCGCCCGGCGCAGCGCGTCAAGATCCACGCCGGCGCCGTCGTCGCCGATCTCGATCACGAGCCGGCCGGCATTGTGCCGCGCCTGCAGCAGGATGCGCCCTTCGGCAGGCTTGCCACAGGCCAGGCGTACATCGGGCGGCTCGATACCATGATCCACGGCATTGCGCAGCAAGTGCGCCAGTGGCGCGTCCAATGCCTCGAGGATGTCGCGGTCCACCTGCGTGCCGGCGCCGACCAGTTCCAGGTGCACGGCCTTGCCGAGCGAGCGCGCAAGGTCGCGCACCATGCGTGCGTAGCCCGCAAGGCCATCGGATAGCGGCCGCATGCGGCAAGCCAGCGCGGTGTCATAGAGGCGGCGGGCCAGCCGGGCAGTGCGGTGCTCATACTGGTCCAGCTCTTCCTGCCGCTGTGACAGGTCTTGCGCGCCGTCTTCGAGCAACTGCCGGGCATCGGACAAGGCGGCCATGGCGCCGGCATCGGCGCCGCTCCCGGCGAGCGCGTCGCGCAGCGTGTCCAGCGCCTGCAGCGCACGCGCCTGTTGCCGGCGCGCCTGCAGCATGGCCTTGGCGAACGGGCGCAGCCAGTGCGATTCCACCATGGCCTCGCCCGACATGGCCAGCAACTGGTCAAGCGACTCGGCGCCGACGCGCAGCATGCGCTCATGCGATGCCGGGGCAGGGCCCTGGGGCTGCACCGATTGCTCCGGCGGCGCGGGCGTGCCAGGGTCGGCCGTGCTGGCCACGGCGGGAGGTTCCGGGTGGTCCAGCGCAACTGCCGCGGCCGCGCCTTCTCCGCCAGGCAGCGCCTGCAGGCGCTGCACCACGGCGATGATCTCCGCGCGACCCTGGCGGTCCGCCCAGGCGGGGTCGCCATCAGGCGGGTGGCCGATCCGCTGCAGCAGGTCGGTGCCTTGCAGCAGCGCGTCGATATGCTCGGCGCTCAGTGCCATGCCGCCTTGCGCGGCCACCAGGCAATCTTCCATGGCATGCGCCAGGTGCACGCCGCCGTCCAGCCCGACAATGCGCGCCGCGCCCTTGATGGAATGCGCCGCGCGCATGCAGGCGTCGAGCTGGCTGGCGGCAGCAGGGTCGCGTTCCAGCGCGAGCAGGCCTGCATTGAGCACCTCGGCCTGGGATTCGGCCTCGAGCGCGAACAGTTCGAGCAGCGAAGCATCGCGCAACTGGTCGGGGTTCATGCCAGGCTCCGGGTCAGCGCCTGGCGCACCAGCGCGGCGTCAAGCAGGCCGACACTGCGGCCCTGGTCGTCAAACAGCGCCTGGCTGTAACGCGTGGACGCCCGCGTCAGCGTGGCCGGCAGCGGCTGCAGCGCATTGCCGTGCAGGCGGCGCACGCCGCTCACTTCGGCGACCGGCAGGGCGATGGCGCCGCGGCCCTGGCCGAGCACCAGGAAGCGCTGCCCCTGCCGCGGGCCCGCCTTGGCATCGGGCTCCGCTTCCATGCCGAACAGCCTTGCCAGCGACAGGCAGGCCAGCAGGCTGCCGCGCACGCTTGCCAGGCCCAGCACCGCGGCGTCGCGGCGATGCGGGAGCGAATGCACGGGACAGGGCGCGGTGACCTCGCCAACGGCTTCGGTAGGAAGGGCCAGCCATTCCTCGCCGACGCGAAACACCAGGCAGGACAGGCCGGTGCCGGACGGCTCCGCATCCGGCTCGCGGTCTGCCGGCGCATCGGGCAGCCCGGTCATGGCCTGCGCATCGAGCAGGGCCTTGGCGGCCTGGGAATAGGTGGGACAGTTGCGGCAATGGATGTGCGTGTCCAGCAGCGGGCAGCTGCCGTCGCCCCGCACGCCGATGCGGCGCCAGCAGTCGTCGACAGTTGCGTTGACAGGCGCGTTGACGGAAAGAGTCGGATGGTGAGCCATGGCTAGCCGGTACGGGTATGGCGCTGTGCGCGCTGGCGCAGGCGCGCGGCGCCGGCGTGGTCGCCCTCGGATTCGAGCAGCGCGGCCAGATGGTAGAGGGCCTCCTGGTGGCCCGGGTCCAGGTAGATCGCGCGGCGATAGGCGTCACGCGCGCTCGCCGCGCGGCCGCTGGCGTCATGGAGCACGCCAAGCATGCAGCAGGCATCGGCGCTCGGGCCCTGGCTGGCAATCAGCGCTTCGCAGGCCGCGGTAGCCGCTTCCAGCTCGCCGCGATCGGCCAGCGTTGAAATCCTGGCGAGCGCGTCAGCCGGTTCACCGGCTGACGGCTGCGGGCGGTGGTGGCTTGGCCGTGGCGTGCGCATCGCTGGCGCAGCGCGTGCATGAAGCGCGGCCGGCCGGGGCGGCACACTGGCAGTCACCCTTGCGGGCGTGGCACTGCCCTGCATTGGCCATACAGTGCGCGCTTCACCCGGCAGCGGCTTGTGAAACGCAAAGGCCAGCGGTACCCCGGCGGACTGCAAGCCTTGCGCGCTGAGCAGGCTGGCTTCGGCAGGGCCGACGAAGATCATGCCATCGCTCGCAGCCAGCCGCACCAGGGTTTGCACGGCGCGCCGCTGCACGTCGGCATCGAAGTAGATCAGCAGGTTGCGGCAGAAGACGAAGTCATACGGCGCCTCGCCGGCCAGCAGGTCGGGGTCGACGAGGTTGCCCAGCTGCGTCTGCACCAGTTCGCGCACGCGCGCGTCAAGCGCGAAACCACCCGCGCAGGGCTTGAAATAGCGGTCGCGGAAATCCAGCGGCGTGCCGCGGAAGGCATTGCTGCCATAGATCGCGGCGCGCGCGCGTGCCAGGGCGCGTGCGCTGATATCCAGGGCATCGATGCGCAGGCGCGCGGGCGGGATGCCTGCGTCGAGCAGTGCCATGGCGATCGAATAGGGCTCTTCGCCGCTGGCGCAGGGCAGGCTCAGCACACGGAGTTGCCGGGTGGGGTTGCCGGACACGCGCCCGGCCGCAAAGCGCCCAAGTGCGAGCAGCGCCTCGCGGTGCCGGAAGAACCATGTCTCGGGGACGACCACGGCTTCGATCAGCGCCTGGAACTCGTCCGGGTGGCTGTGCAGCAGGTTCCAGTAAGCCGCTACATCGTGCGCTTGCAAGGCGGCCTGGCGCTCGCGCAGCGCGCGTTCGAGCGCGCCGGGGCCAATCGATCTCGCATCCAGCCCGATGCGCGCCTTCAGCAATGCCTCGATATGGGTTGCCGTGCTCATGGCAAATACGCCGGGCAAGCGTCACGCGCGGCGTCGAACAGCATGGCGTGGACGTCGTCGGGCAGCAGCGCGTGGACCCGCACCCATTGCACCAGGCCACGCTGCTCGTCATGGCGCACAGGGCCCAGGTAGCGGGCGGTGCCGGCATGGATGCCAGCATCGACGAACGACTCCGGCGCACAGCGCAGGGTCTCGGTGGCATGCTCCAGACGCAGCCCGAGCAGGCGCGGCGCATCGCCTTCGCGGCGCCGGTAATCGACCAGCACGGTGCGCGTGCTGGTGCGCTGCGCCGAGGCGGCGCCCGTGGCAAGCGCGCATAGGTCGATCACCGGCACCGGCTGCCCGCGCCGCGACAGCACGCCGGCCACCCATGCGGGGGTGCCGGGAATCTGCTTAAGCGCGGTCAGCGGCAGGACCTCGGCCACTTCGGTGGCATCGAGCGCATAGTGGTCATTGCCGAGCCGGAACAGCAGGAACAGCTTCATCGGCGCACGGCCTCCCGCCCCACGACGCTATACCTTGAAGCGCGAGACGCCGCTGCGCAGCTCATTGGCCACCAGCGTCAGCTCGTCGATGGCCAGGCTCGACTGGCGCAGCGACTCGACGGTCTGCTGGGCGGCTTCGGACAGCTGCATCAGCGCCTGGTTGATCTGCTCGGCGCCGCCGGCCTGCGCCTGCATGCCTTCGTTGACCATCTGCACGCGCGGCGCGAGCGACTGCACCTGCCCGATGATCTGCGACAGCTGGTCGCCCACCTGGGTCACGTCGGACATGCCGCGGCGCACCTCTTCCGAGAACTTGTCCATGCCCATCACGCCGGCGGCCACTGCGGACTGGATCTCGCGCACCATCTGTTCGATGTCGTAGGTGGCGACCGCGGTCTGGTCGGCCAGGCGGCGGATCTCGGTGGCCACCACCGAGAAGCCGCGGCCGTATTCGCCGGCCTTCTCGGCCTCGATCGCGGCATTGAGCGACAGCAGGTTGGTCTGGTCCGCCACCTTGGCGATGGTGGTGACCACCTGGTTGATATTGCCGGCCCGTTCGTTGAGCGTGGCGAGCTTGGCATTGACCGAGCCGGCCGCGTCCATCACGTGCTGCATGGTGGCTTCCATGCGCGACAGCCCGACCTGGCCCGTGCCCGCGAGCCCGGCGGCCTGCTCGGCCGCGTTCGAGACTTCATTGATGGTGCGGACCAGGTCGCGCGCGGTGGCGGAAATCTCGCGCGACGTGGCGCCGATCTGCGTCGTGGTGGCGGCGGTCTCGGTGGCGGTGGCCTGCTGCTGCCGCGCGGTCGCGGCAATCTCGTTGACCGAGGTGGTGACCTGGATCGCGGAGCGCTGCGCCTGGCCGACCAGCGAGGTCAGCTCGCCCGTCATTTGGTTGAAGCCTTCCTCGACGTCCTGGAACTCGTCGCCGCGCTTCAGCGCCATGCGCAGGCGCAGGTCGCCGCCGCGGATGCCGGCCAGGAGGCCGACAATGGAGCGCATCGGCACGGTAATCGCGCGCAAGAGCAGATAGCCGCAGATGGCCGCTACCGCGACCGCCACGAGCAGGGCCACCTCGATGCCTACCTTGGCCGAGCCGACCGCGTCGTTGATGCCGCGCGCCGCGCGCTCGTTGACGGCATTGTTGTCGTCCACCATGCTCTGCGCGAGCTTGCGCACCTCCGCCCATGCGTGGTTGGCGTCGCCGCGCAGCAGCGCTTCCGCGGCCTCGTTGCCCTTCCAGCTTGCCGGCTCCAGCAGCGGCAGCGCCACCTGCTCAAACCTGGCCTTGGCCGCCTTGTACTGGCCGAAGTTGGCGCGGTCATTGTCGCGGGTGATGGTGGTCTCGTACTGCTGCTCGAACCGGTCCAGCCGCTGGCGGACATCGGCGACTTGCTTCTGGTAGGCCTGGCGCTGGGAGTCGCTGGTGGCCTTGACGGTTTCCCAGGCCAGCACATAGATCTCGCCCCAGGCGCCGCGGATGCTGGTGCTGTGGTCGAGGCCCGGCAGGGCGTCCTTGAGCATCAGGGTGGTTTCCCGCTCGATCGACGACAGCCGGTTGTAGGCCACAACCCCCATCAGTGCCATGACCAGCAGGATGAAGGTAAAGCTTGCCAGGATGCGATTGCGGATGGTCCAGTGGTTCAAGGCTCGGTTCCCGTTTTCGTTCTTCTTCAGCGGCAGCCGCCGCGCCCGACGCCGGGCCGGCTGTGCGGCGATGCGCGGTAGGGTACTGTAACGCCGGGGCGGTTTCAACGTTGCGCGCCGCTCAGGGGGCGGGCGTTGCTACGCCGCATTGGCGCGCGGGCTGGAATGCCTGAAGCGCTTGCTTTTTTCATGGTTTTCGTCACACTTCCAGAATCGCAGATCTGGTAACAATGTCGATAATTGCAAAAGAGGCAGGGATGGTGGCCAAGTCGGGGGCGAAAGCGGCTGGCGCTTCGCCAGACGGGGAGACCGATCCGCTGACCGGGGTCGGGAATCGCGGGGGATTCCTAAAGCGGCTGGAGGCGCGCCTGCATAGCGAGGCCGTGCCCCGTTGCGCGCTGCTGCTGATCGGCATCGACGATTTCCGCGCCTTCAATGATATGCATGGCCATGCCGAGGGCGATCTGATCCTGCAGGGCGTGGCACGCCGGCTGCGCGACGCATCGCCGCGCGATGCCGTGATCGGCCGCATCGGCAGCGACGAGTTTTCGGTGCTGCTGCCTTCCATTTCGGACCCGACCCTGGTGCGGCACGTCGGCGCCGCCATTCTTTCCATGCTGTCCGCCCCGCACGAGTACAGCGGGCGCCGCCACCACGTGCTCGCCAGCATCGGCGCCTGCGTGCTGCCGGCTGCCGGCGATCTCGCGTCGGACGCGCTCGCGGCGGCCAGCCTGGCGCTGGCCCGCGCCAAGCACGATGGCGGGCGCACCATCCGGTTTTTCAAGCCGCAGATGCGGCAGGACGTGACCACGCGGCTGTCGCTGGTCCAGGCGCTGCACGAGGCGTACGCGCAGCGCCAGTTCGAACTGCATTACCAGCCCCAGGTCGACCTGCGCGATGGCCGCATCCTGGGGGCCGAGGCGCTGCTGCGCTGGCGCCATCCGACGCGTGGCCTGCTCGCGCCGGCCAGCTTCATCGATGCGCTGGCGTCCAGCAGCGTGGCCAGCGACGTAGGCATGTGGCTGCTGCAGACCGCCTGCGCGCAAGCGCGGGCGTGGGCGCTGACATTGCCGCAGGCACCGCGCGTGGCCATCAACCTGTTCGCGGCGCAGCTGGCCGAAAGCCGCCTGGTGACCGAGGTGCGCCACGTATTGCGCGCCCTGGAGCTGCCGCCGACCAGCCTGGAGATCGAGATCACCGAGACCATCGCCCTGCAGCAGGGCGACGAGGTGTCCGACCAGCTCCAGGCGCTGCGGCGCGACGGCGTGACCCTGACCTGCGACGATTTCGGCACGGGCTACGCCTCGCTGAGCTTCCTCAAGTCGTTCCCGGTGGACCGGCTGAAGATCGACCAGTCCTTCGTGCGTAACGTGACTCAGGACCCGGTGGATGCCGCCATCGTCCGCTCCGTCATCAACGTCGGGCAAAGCCTGCAGATCGACGTCGTGGCCGAAGGCGTCGAAACGGTGGAGCAGCGCGACTTCCTGCTGGCCAACGGCTGCTGGGAGGCGCAGGGATACCTTTACGGCCGCCCGATGCCTGCGGAGCGCCTTTCCGAGCACTTGCGCAATCAGGAAACCCGCTGATCCATTTCCTTTCGCCTGCGGCGCGTCCCCGGGGACAGGCCACGGAGTTGTATCCAGCTTTCACCGCCTCTGGCCGGCTCCCGGCAGGATGCACGCGCGCCATCCGCGCCAGTGGCGCCTGTTGAGGCGGTGCGGGGCCGATTGCGCTGCGGCGCGGCGAAATACCCGCTTACAAAGTCCTGTGCGCTACCGGTGCCGGTGCGCGTTGGTTGGGATATCTACACTGATAACAGGATGGTCCCGCGTGACTGGGGCCCTTCAACCATCATTTCCAGCCATGCCTCCTTTCCCTAGATTCGATGGCGCCGACCGCGGCACTGCCCGCGTGCCGGCAACCGGCCGGCTGCGCCTGCTTGCGGTGGCGGCCGGACTCGCCCTGGCGCTCGTGCAATGGCCCGCGCAGGCCCAGCCATCGCCGCTGGGCGATCCCACCGCGCAAGTCGGGCAGACGGATCCTTCGTCGCGCATCGCGACCCTGACAGACGTTCAAGGCAACCTCAGCTTCGCGCCTGCCGGATCCGACGACTGGGCCGCGGCCAGGCAGAACCGTCCAATCACAACAGGCGACCGCCTGTGGGTGGACAACGGCGGACGGGCTGAACTGCACGCCGGTTCCACGGCCATCCGCCTGGGCGGTGCGACCGCCGCCAGCGTACTGAACCTCGATGACAACGCCACCCAGGTCAAGCTGACGCAAGGCACGCTGCAGCTGCGGGTGCGGGCGCTGCCGCCCGACCAGTCGGTCGAGGTCGATACGCCCAACCTGGCCTTCGTGCCGCGCGAGCCGGGTGATTACAGGCTGGACGTAGCGCCCGACGGCAGCACCACCACCGTGACGATGCGGCATGGCCGCGCCGTCATCTATGGCGACAACCGCTCGCTGGAAATGCGGCGCGGCGAGCAGATGAGCTTTGCCGGCACCGACCTGGCCGATGCGGGTTCGGGCGGTATTCCGCCGGGCGATGCCTTTGACCGCTGGACCGCCGCGCGCGATGCGCGCGAGGACGCCTCGCGCTCGGCGCGTTATGTGCCGCGAGAGATGACTGGCTACGCCGCGCTGGATGACTACGGCGACTGGCAGGAAGACCCCGGCTATGGGGCGATCTGGTTCCCGCGCGTGGTGGACACCGGCTGGGCGCCGTACAGCACGGGCCACTGGGCCTGGATCGCGCCGTGGGGCTGGACCTGGGTTGACGACGAGCCGTGGGGGTTCGCGCCGTTCCACTATGGCCGCTGGGCGCATATCGGCAACCGCTGGGGCTGGGTGCCGGGCCCGTATGTGCCGCGGCCGTGCTATGCGCCGGCCTTGGTCGCCTTCGTCGGCGCAAGCGGCCCCAACTGGAGCGTGAGCATTGGCGGCGGGCCCGGTGTCGCCTGGTACCCGCTTGGTCCGCGCGATGTGTACCGCCCGGTCTACCGGGCCAGCCCGGCGTACATTACGCAGATCAACCAGGTGACGGTCAACAACGTCACGATCAATGAACGGCTCCGCGGCGAGCCGCGCTTTAACCGCGATGTGCCGGGCGCCATCACGGGAATGCCGGCGCGCAATTTTGTCGAGGGCCGGCCCGTGCCGCGCGACATGCATCGCGCGGAATGGCGCAATCTGCCGGCTGGCGAAGCCAGGGGGGCGCCGCCCGTGGCGCCGGTCAAGAGCAGCCTGCTTGGTGCCGCCCCGGTCCATCAGCTGCCGCCGCAGGCGCGGCAGGGGTTTGAACGGGAGGCAATCGCTGCGCGCGCGCCTGGCCGCCCGGCGCAGGATGAACTCGCCCGGCGTTTTGCCCGCGAGGGCGGCGTTGTGCCCGGAGCCGGCCCGGCATGGCGCGGCGGCGACATGCGGTCAAGGCACCCCAACGCGCCGGCCGTACCCGAGGTGCGCATGAGCCAGGCGGCAATGGCAGCTCCTGGACGCGTGCCGCAGGGCCCCGAAGGCCGCGGGCCGGGCACGCGGCCGGACCAGGCACGAGGCATGGCGCAGGCGCCGGATGCGCAGCGGCAGGGGCAGGAGATGCAACGCCAGCAACAGGCGATGCAGCGCCAGCAGATGGATCAGCAGCGGCAGATGCTGGAACAACAACGCCAGCAACAGCCGGGTCACGCCGACGGCCGGGGCCTGAGCACGCGACCAGACCAGGCGCATGGCATGGCGCAGGCGCCGGATGCGCAGCGGCAGGGGCAGGAGATGCAACGCGAGCAACAGGCAATGCAGCGCCAGCAGATGGATCAGCAGCGGCAGATGCAGGAACAACAACGACTGCAACAGGCCGGTCACGCCGATGGCCGGGGCCTGAGCACGCGACCTGACCAGGCGCGTGGCATGGCGCAGGCGCCGGATGCGCAGCGGCAGGGGCAGGAGATACAACGCCAGCAGATGGAACAGCAGCGTGCCGCGCAGGATCAGCAGCGCGCCATGCAGGAGCAGCAGCACCAGCAGCAGTCCGCGCAACGCCAGCAGATGGAACAGCAGCGTGCCGCGCAGGATCAGCAGCGCGCCATGCAGGAGCAGCAGCACCAGCAGCAGTCCGCGCAACGCCAGCAGATGGAACAGCAGCGTGCCGCGCAGGATCAGCAGCGCGCCATGCAGGAGCAGCAGCGCCAGCAGCAGTCCGCGCAACGCCAGCAGATGGAGCAGCAGCGTGCCGCGCAGGATCAGCAGCGCGCCATGCAGGAGCAGCAGCGCCAGCAGCAGTCCGCGCAACGCCAGCAGATGGAGCAGCAGCGTGCCGCGCAGGATCAGCAGCGCGCCATGCAGGAGCAGCAGCGCCAGCAGCAGTCCGCGCAACGCCAGCAGATGGAGCAGCAGCGTGCCGCGCAGGATCAGCAGCGCGCCATGCAGGAGCAACAGCGCCAGCAGCAGTCCGCGCAACGCCAGCAAATGGAGCAGCAGCGTGCCGCGCAGGAACAGCAGCGCGCCATGCAGGAGCAGCAGCGCCAGCAGCAGGCCGCGCAACGCCAGCAGATGGAGCAGCAGCGTGCTGCGCAGGAACAGCAGCGCGCGATGCAGGAGCAGCAGCGCCAGCAGCAGGCCGCACAGCGCCAGCAGATGGAGCAGCAGCGTGCCGCCCAGGAACAGCAGCGCGCGATGCAGGAGCAGCAGCGCCAGCAGCAGGCCGCACAGCGCCAGCAGATGGAGCAGCAGCGTGCCGCCCAGGAACAGCAGCGCGCGATGCAGGAGCAGCAGCGCCAGCAGCAGGCCGCACAGCGCCAGCAGATGGAGCAACAGCGTGCCGCGCAGGAACAGCAGCGCGCGATGCAGGAACAGCAGCGTGCCATGCAGGAGCAGCAGCGCCATCAGCAGGACCAGCAGCGGCAGATGCAGGAACGCCAGCGGCAACAGCAGCAACAGCAACAGCAGCAGATGGACCAGCAGCGCCAGCAGCAGCGCGCGCAACAGGATCGCGGGCACATGGAGGCCCGCAACGGCCAGCGGGACGGCGACGGCCGCTAGCCGGTCCGCAACCGGGCAAAGCAACACGGGCCGTCAGGGTGTCCCCTGACGGCCCGTGTTGCTATGTCCGCCGGCTTACTTGGCCAGTTCCGACAGGCGGACCGGCGAGATCTTGCCGTTCTGCACCCAGCCTACCACGGTGTCGGCGACTGAACCGCCCTTGGCATCGATGCCTTCCACCTCGTTCGGGTTGGCGTCCTTCGGCAGCGCCTTGACGGCATCCGGCATCTTCGCGCGGATCGCCGCGGCATCGCTGGTGGTGCCGGCCAGCTTCATCGCACCGGCCAGCGCATACACCATGGTGTAGTTCAGCGACATCTCGGTCGTGGCATCGCGCCCGTCGTGCAGCTTCTTGTACCTGGCATTGAAGCTCTGCGCGGCCGGGCGGCCGTCGTTGACCAGCGGCAGCACGCCGATCGAGCCTTCCAGCATGGCCAGGCCGTTGGTGACCTTGGCCATCTCGTCCATCTTGGCCTGGTCCATGACGATGAAGCCGCCCTTGAAGCCGAGCTCGCGCGCCTGCTTGACTACCAGCGCGGTCGGCTCGGACGGGCCGCCGATGAACATCACGTCGGGCTTGTCGGTGATGGCGCGCGACACGCCGCTGTAGAAGTCGGTGGCCTTGGTATAGGACATCGGGTTGTTGCCGACGACCTTGCCGCCCGCGCCTTCCCAGGCCGGGACGAAGGCCTGCACCCAGGCCTTGGCGTAGTCGTGGTCGGCCGGCGCCAGCGCCACGTTCTTGCCGTAGCGCTTCATCTGCGCCTTGACGAAGGGCTCGATGTAGCCGGTGTAGGCGGGCGGGATGCGGATGGTCAGCTTGTTGCCGGCATCGGTGATGCGCGGCACGCTCGAATAGGCCATGACCAGGAACTTCTCCTGCTCGTTGAAGGCCTGCAGCGCGAAGATGCCGCCCGAGTGCGGCACGAACACGGCGGTGGTCTTGTGCTGCTGCACCAGGCGGCGCGCGTTGATCGCGGCCTCGGCGGGCGAGTACTTGTCATCGAGCGCCACGACTTCGAGCTTCACCTTCTTGCCCTTGACCTCGAGGCCCGCGGCGTTGATCTCGTCCACGGCCATCTGCACGCCCGACAACACGTTCTTGCCATACAGCGCGGCGCCGCCCGACAGCGGGCCGGTGTAGCCGATCTTGACGACCTCCTGGGCCAGTGCCGCGCCCGAGGCCAGCATGGCGGCGACGGCGGTGGCCGCGAGCGGGAAGAGTCGGCGGAAGGTGTTGCTCTGCATGTCTGTCTCCTTTATGGATGCCTACTGCGCTGGTCCAGCTTGATAGAAGCGCGGCTTCCTAGCCGCCGATATATGCCTTGCGAATGCCCTCGTCCTTCAACAGCGAATCGCGGTCCCCCTCCATCACGATGCGCCCGCTTTCGATCACATAGGCCCGATGCGCGATGCCCAGCGCCGCATAGGCATTCTGTTCCGCCAGCAGCACCGTGGTGCCGGCGCGGTTGATGCGCTGGATGATTTCGAACATCTGCTTGACCACCAGCGGCGCCAGGCCCAGCGAAGGCTCGTCGAGCAGCAGCGCTCGCGGACGGCTCATCAGCGCGCGGCCGAGCGCGACCATCTGCTGCTGACCGCCGGACAGCGAACCCGCGGGGTCGTCCTGCTTCTGGCGCAGGATCGGGAACATCTCGTACACCTCTTCGAGCGTCTTGCGCATGCCGGCGGCATCGCGGCGATGCACGTAGGCGCCGAGCGTCAGGTTCTTCTCCACGCTCATGGCCGGGAACAGCTTGCGGCCTTCCGGGCAATGCACGAGCCCCGCCTGCACGATCTGCGACGGCTTCATGCCCGACAGCTCGCGGCCGTCGAAGCGCATGCTGCCGCTGCTGATGCGGTGGATCGCGCTCAGCGCCAGGAAGATCGAGCTCTTGCCGGCACCGTTGGCGCCGAGCAGCACCACCAGCTCGCCGGCGCCTGCATGCAGGGTGATGTTGTCCAGGGCGCGGAAGCTGCCGTACGACAGCGAGACGCGTTCAAGCTGCAACATGGTCGGCTCCCAGGTAGGCTTCGATGACATGCGGATCCTGCTGGATCTGCGCGGGCGTGCCCTCGGCAATCTTCTCGCCGTAGTTCAGCACCATGATCTTGTCGGCCAGGCGCATGATCATGTCCATCTTGTGTTCGATCAGGCAGACCGTCTTGCCGTGGCGGACCATCTTGCGGATCAGTTCGGCCAGGCCCACGGTTTCCTCCGGATTGACGCCGCCGGCCGGTTCGTCGAGCAGCAGCAGTTCGGGGTCGGTGGCCAGCGCCAGTGCAAAGGCCACGCGCTTGCGCGCTTCCTGCGTGATGTCGGCGGCGATCTCGTGGGCCAGGTGCGTGAGGCCTACGAAGTCGAGCGCCGCTTCCGCCTTCTCTCGGCACAGCCGCTCCTCCTCGCGCAGGCGGCGCGTGTTGAACAGCACGTCGCCAAGGCCTGAGCGCGTGCGCAGGCGGTGGCCGACGATCAGGTTGTCCAGCACTGTGGCGCGGTCGAACAGCGCGGTCGCCTGGAACGTGCGCGCCACGCCGAGCCGCGCGATCTGGTCGGCGCGCAGGCCGGCCACGTCCTGCCCCTTGAACAGGACCTGGCCCGAACTCGGCGCATGCGTGCCGGCGATCAGGTTGAAGAAGGTGGTCTTGCCGGCCCCGTTGGGGCCGATGATGGCGTTGATATGTCCCTGCTCGAAGGTCACGGACACATCGTTGACCGCGGTCAGGCCGCCGAATTTCTTGGTCAGGTTGCGGATCTCAAGCACGGTCGGCTCCGGCGGGGGTGGCTACGGGGGAGGCAGCGGGGGAGGCAGGCTGGCGGTTGCCGCGGCGCGCGGCCGCGGCCTTGCGCGCCTGCTTCTTCAGCCAGGAGCCGACGATTCCGTCCGGGAAGAAGATGATCAGCAGGATCAGCACCGGGCCGAACACCAGCATGCGGTAGTCCTGCAGGAACTGCAGCGTCTGCGTGACCCACGGCACCAGCACCGCGCCCAGCAGCGGCCCGAACAGCGTGCCGGTGCCGCCGACCAGCATTGCCATCACCATGTCGAAGGTCAGGTCGGTGCGCGCGATATCGGGGCCGAGGAAGCGCACCTGGCCCGCGTAGAGCGCGCCCGCGAAGCCGGCGTAGCCGACCGACAGCACGAACGACAGCACCTTGGTGCGCATCAGGTTGATGCCGAGCGCCTCGGCCAGCGCGTCGCTGTTGCGCACGGCCATGAAGCTGCGGCCCAGCAGCGAGGTGACGATGCGGTGCATCAGGAAGGTGCCGGTTACCAGGAAGGCCAGCACCAGGTAGTACTGCGCCGGCACGCTGTCGAACGTGACGGGGCCGATCGCCGCCGGCACCGGGATGCCGATCAGGCCCACCGTGCCGTGCGTCAGGCTTTCCCACTTCTCGATCAGCAGATAGATGATGTAGCCGATGCACATCGTGAAGATAGAGAAGTAGTGTCCCTTCAGTCGCAGCGATACCAGGCCCACCACATAGCCGACCGCCATGCTGACCACGCCCGACAGCGCGAAAGCCAGCCAGAACGGCACCTGGTGGTCGACCGTCAGGATGCCCAGCGTGTAGGCGCCGATGGCCATGAAGCCGCCATGCGCGAGATTGAGCTGGCCGGTGTAGCCGGTGATCAGGTTCAGCCCGAGCGTGGCGATGGCGTAGATGAAGGCCAGCGTCATCACGGTCAGGTAGTAGCTGTTGGGCGCGATCAGGGGGAACGCAATCGCCAGCGCCAGCAGCAGGGTCCAGCCGGTCTTTCCTTGCAGTGCTTTCATGGTCGTATTCCTCAGGCCGCCTTGCCGGCGAACAGGCCTTGCGGCCGGATCGACAGGATCACCACCAGCAGCACGAAGGCGATGATGTCCTTGTAGTCGGTCGATACATAGAAGCCGCCGAAGCTTTCGGCCATGCCGATGATCAGCCCGCCGGCAATGGCCCCGGGAATGCTGCCCATGCCGCCCAGGATGATGATGACGAAGGCCTTGGTGATGACCAGGTTGCCCATGCTCGGGTAGACCAGGTTGATCGGCGCGTAGAGCGTGGCGGCGATGGCGGCGAGCGCGCCGGAGATGGCGAACACCAGCAGCGTCACGCGCGTCGCGTCGATGCCGACCAGCGCGGCGCCTTCGCGGTTCTGCGCCATGGCCATGATGGTAGCGCCGGTCATGGTGCGCGTGAGGAACAGGTGCAGCAGCACCATCAGCGCGAACGCGGCGGCAATGATCAGCAGGCGCTGCAGCGGCGCGGTCAGGCCGAACAGGTCCACGACCTGCCCGTAAGGCGTCGGCATGCGGTGGAAATCCGCGCCCCACAGTGCCTGCGCGCCGGCTTCCAGGAACAGCAGGATGCCGATGGCCGCGATCATGTCGTGCAGCTCGGGCGCGTTGCGCAGCGGATGGAACACCAGCCGGTCGGCCAGCATCGACAGCATCGCGACCACCACGGCCGCGCCGAGCATCGCCAGCCAGTAGTTCATGCCGAGCGACGTCATCAGGTAGTACGAGACGTAGGCGCCGGCCATGTAGAACGCGCCGTGCGCAAAGTTCGGCACGTGCAGGATGCCGTAGACCAGCGTCAGGCCAAGCGCCACCAGGCTGTACACGCCGCCCAGCGTCAGGCCGTTCAGGATCTGTTGAAGGAACAATGCCACAGGCTCACCTCGTGCGGTTCACGAAACAGGGCACGCGCCGGCCGCAAGCGGGCGCGCGGATTCATGGCGGCAGCCTTGGGCCGACGCGCATGCGGAAGTGGGGATCAGTCGAGGGCTCGGGCCGCCGCAAGCGATGCCGGGTCCGGATTGGCGCGGTGCGCCGATCGAGTGCCGTGCTCGCGGACAGGTGCATACTGCTGATGCTGCATGGTTTGTCTCCTATGCGATGCGGTCTGCGCTGTTGCGCCGCGGTGCCGGTCGTGGCCGGCGACGCCGTTGCGTGGAAGCGATAATTCCCGCACGGTCGTTCGTTTTCAACGACTTTTGCATAGGGCCGAAGGGCCAGTCAAGGAAACCGGCCTAGTATTCCGCAGGGCGAAATAGCGGGCTGCTGCGGGGCCTGCGGGCAGCATTTGACATAGAGGAAATCCCTGACTGGGGTGCGGGATGCACGGGCCGCATTGGTCAGGTCACGGGGCAGGGCACGCATCGTCCATGGCGGACCGCTGGCTCCTGCTTCAGACCAGCACGTGACGTGTCTCTGCAAAGAAGCGCTGAATCTCTTGTTCGATGTCCGGGTCGATCATTTTGTCCGGCCTGTTTCCGTTCGGACAGGCAAGCCTTGGGGTGGTGCCAAACAAGCGACAAATCAGCGGACGCTCCGCATACACGCTGCAACCCCTGGCATCAAGATGAGGGCAGCTCAGGTTTGCTAGCGCAGCCTCGTGCTCGGCCTCACTCTTGACGGGAAGCCTTGACATCTCTTCCGACGACGTTGTCACGGGACCACAACAGTCATGACATCCAGGGGTGCACTCGAATGTGGGAATTCGCGAGCGAAGAAATCTGATTTTTTGACTATTCATTGGCGCAGGTTCAGGCAGCCGGTCATCAGAAGCGGGGGCCGATCTCTTGCAGGTACATCAACGGCCGGGCAGATGCCGCACGAGCCAGATCGACGCCGACATTGCGGCAATAATCCAGAGCGCTACGATCAACATCGCCGCAGCGTAGCTGACGGGGCGATTTGCGGCCTCTGCCGCGGCTGCACGATGCTGGCGCATCACGTCAACCGGAATCCATCGTATTGCCAGCAGCAAGGCGAGAGGCACCAACACCATGTCGTCCAGATGGCCAAGCACCGGAATGTAATCAGGAATCAGGTCAATGGGTGACAAGGCATAGGCGGAGACCGGCAAGGCAATCGCCTTCGCATACCATGGTGTGCGGGGATCCTGGGCGGCCAGCCATACCGCATGCACATCCTGCCTGACTGCATGCGCCCAGCGCCGGGACCGTGCGAGCAGATGAGGCAGAAGATCACGGCGCCACAAGTGCAGACGCACATCGTCCAGGACCGGGACGGCAGCGAGCGCGACCAGCAGGGCTGCCAGCGCAAGCGTGGCGCTGAACCCGACGTGCTTGAACCCCAGCGCGCCAATCACGCCACCGGCAAAGAACAATGCGACCAGTGTGATGAGTACCCGCAGCTTGTGCCGATTGGCGAGCACCAGTGGCTTGCCAGGATCGGCTCTGGACAGGTTGCAATAGAACAGCTTGCCGAGCTCGATGCCGATGTCGGTGACCATGCCGGTCACGTGCGTGGTGCGGATCTCGGCGTTCGACAGCTTGGTGACCATGGCATTTTGCAAGCCCATGATGAAACAGAGCACCATGACCGTTGCTGGTACAAACAACCATTCGTGGTGCTCGAGATTGCCGCCGAGCAGGCCAAAACACACCAGCAGCGCGGCCTCCAGCATGAGCGGCAATGCATATTCGCTATGCAGCCTCTCGCGCCGGGCCCAGTTGATCAGCACCGCCGAGCAGGCCGCGCCCGCCAGGAACGACAGCAGGGCCCCCAGGCCATCCAGCATCAGCCAGAAACTGCCAAGCGCCAGGTTGTCGGCCATGGCGGACACGATGCCCGACATGTGCGAGGTGTACTGCTGCACAGCCAGGAACCCGCCCGCGTTGGTCGCCCCGGCGACAAAGGCCAGGTAGCAGGCCAGTTGCCGATTGATTCCGGGATTGCGCTCCTTCCCGGTGAGCCTGCGCAAGTACAGGATTGGCATGGTCGCGTTGATCAGGGGGCTGTGCGCGAGAGGGGGAGGTCAGGACAGAATCTGCGGCCTTGCCAGCTTATGCCAGGCGGCGCGATCCGACGCAAGCTGCTCGCCGCGCTTCAGGCGGCGGGCAGCCGTAGTGAGTTTCAGTGAATGCGCCGTTTCCAGGATGCGCGCCCGCGCCATCAGCGTGTCCAGGGAGGGCAGCCTGTGCGCGCCCTTCCAGGCGAATAGCGTGTAGTTGGCGCTGTCCTCCGAAAGGGAAATTGACATCGAATTGCCGAACGCGGTACTGACTTCCTCCAGATAGAGCGGGATATCGGGATCGCTTTCGAGGAAATTGGCGACCAGCACGCCCGTATCGCTCAAGCGTGCATGACAGGCCGCATAGAAGTCAGCGGTGCCCAACTGCACTGGCATGCCGTCGGCCAGGAACCCGTCCACCAGGATCACGTCCGGCCGCGCATTCTGGTTCGCGACATATTCGGCGCCATCCGCGCAGACCACCTCGAGTCGTTCGTCGTCCGGCGGGATCTGGAACTGCTCGCGCAGGGCAATGACCGCCGGGTTGATTTCGATCGCCACAATCGTGGTGTTGGGCAGATGCCGGTAGCAATATTTGGCAAGAGAACCGCCACCCAGGCCGATCATCGAGATTCTGGCTGGAGTCGGGTGCAACAGCAGGAATCCCATCATCGTCCGGGTATATCCCAGCACGAGCTTGTCGGGGTCCTTGCGCGACATGAAGCTTTGGGTAGCCAGCGCGTCGAAATGCAGCGACAGGGCGTGCTGGGTTTCCAGCACCTGCGGCGTGCCGTCGTTGGTCGCCTCGGCAAGAAATTTCAGATAAGCCTCAAACGAGGAGCGGTCGGCGAGCATCTGTCGGTTTCCATTAGCGCGGTCTGGGGAGCGCTTCCCCCCTGAGCAAGGCGGCGATGGTGACGATCGCGGCGGCCTCGTCCACGCCGTCCGCCTGGATGCACAGGTGTGTTCCCACGCGGGCGGACAGGCGCATGACCTCAAGCACGTTCTTGGCGTTCGCGATCCAGGGGCCGTTGGTGAGTCGGATCTCGCACTCGAACTGATTGGCCGTGAAAGCCAGTCGCGCCGAATTGCGTCCTTGAAATCCGTCCCTGGCAGTTGCCTCTAACGTCACCTCTACCACTGTGTCCTCATTGAAGAATAGTGAACTCCAGGACGCCTACGTGCTGGCTTCGCCTGTGTATTACTCGGCACGCGTCTAATGATTGGACTCTCAGAGGCATGGCGGTATGGCATCGGGTGAGCGTGGCGGGCGTCGTAGTTGTATGTAATGATAATGCAGTTATCACACAATGACACTCCAGCACGTATGGAATCCAAGACTGCCCGCCTGACCGTACTAATCGATCCGGTGAAGAAACAGGCCCTTGAGACGCTGTGTGCCGCCCAGGACCAGACACCGTCTCAAGTTGTTCGCCAGCTGATTCGCGACTATTTGCAGGAGCACGAGGTGGACTACGCCACCAGGCCGAGGGTCGGCACGCCCAGGATGGCGAAGGAAGGCGGCTGACACTGATACGTAGTAGAACGGGCAATCGCGCTAGCGCCGTGCGGAACCGGTCTGCCGCCGTCGCACGGCGTTCAGAATTCCGCGCAGGATCTCGATGGGGGGCGGTGGACAGCCTGGCACGGCTAAGTCGACCGGGATGACGTTGGCGACGCGGCCGCAGCTCGCATAGCTTTCCCCGTAGATCCCGCCGGTACAGGCGCAATCGCCTGTCGCCACCACCAGTCTTGGTTCGGGCGTCGCCGCGTAGGTGCGCCGCAGGGCCTCTTCCATATGACGCGAGACGGGTCCGGTCACCAGCAGCATGTCGGCATGGCGCGGGCTGGCGACGAACTTGATGCCCAGGCCTTCGATGTTGTAGTAGGGGTTGCCGAGTGCATGGATCTCCAGCTCGCAGCCATTGCACGAGCCGGCGTCGACCTGGCGGATCGTCAATGCCCGGCCGAGAATGTCGAGCAGTTCCTGGTGGATGTGTTGAACGGAGGCAGCCTCACCCTCCGCGCAAGGCGGCGCAGGCTCGGTGACGATGCCGGTGCGGACGATCTGCTTGAGGATTTGCCACATCAGAGGTCGTGCCCCGAATAGCTGAGGTTGAATGATTTGTTGATGAGCGGGAAGTCCGGCACGATATTGCCGATGATGGCGTGCTCGAGCACCGGCCAGTTCTGCCACGACGGGTCGTGGCAATGGCAGCGCAGGATACGGCCGTCATCGGCAAGTTCGAGCGAGACGAAGACCTCCCCACGCCAGCCCTCCACCCATCCCGCCCCGATCGTGGCGGTGCCGGGCGCCTGCGGCACGATTCGCGCGGCGCCCTCCGGCATGTCTGTACAGATGGCCCGGATCAGGCGCAGCGACTCCAACACTTCGTCGAATCGCACCGCCACGCGGGCGGCGACATCGCCGGCACTGTGGGTGGCCATTTTCACTGCCAACGCGTCGTAGGGCAGCCAGGCGTAGTCGCAGCGCAGGTCCGCCGCGCGGCCGCTGGCACGCCCTGCCAGGCCGGTAAGCCCAAGCTCGGCAGCAAGCTGCGGCGACACGCGGCCCGCCCCAAGAAAACGGTCCTGCAGTCCGGCATGCTCGTCGTACACCGCGCGCAGGGTACGGACTTCCTGCTCGATACGGTCGCACTGCTGCCGCAGGCGCTCAAGCATGGCGGGCGTCAAGTCCTGCGCAACGCCGCCTGGTACCACGGCATCCATCATCAGCCGATGGCCGAAAGCCTCTGCGGACAGCCGCTGCCAGTCTTCGCGCAGGCGCGAGAATTGCGCCAGGCCGAAGGCCAGCCCCGCGTCGTTGCCCAGCGCCCCCAGGTCGCCCAGGTGATTGGCCACCCGCTCGCGCTCTAGCATCAGGGCGCGCAGCCAGCTTGCCCGCGGCGCGGGCGCGCAGTCCCAGGCGGACTCCAGCGCCATGCAGTAGGCCCAGGCATAAGCCACGGTGGAATCGCCCGAGACCCTTCCGGCCAGCCGGCAGCCCTCGAGCGGTGCCAGTTCGGTGAAACGCCGCTCGATGCCCTTGTGCGTGTAGCCCAGGTGTTCTTCCAGCCGCAGCACCTTCTCGCCGACCACGGAAAAGCGGAAGTGACCGGGTTCGATGATGCCGGCATGTACCGGGCCGACCGCAATCTCGTGCACCCCATCTCCCTCCACACGCACGAAAGGATAGTCGGCAGGCAGTTTGCCGGCCGTGGCCACACCCGCCTGCGCGCCGCTTTGCAGCGGCCGCGGCCCTGGCGGCCACAGGCCGTGGTCAAGCCAGGGCCGGACATCACGGCTGCCCTGCACGGCGATACCCACCAGGTCGGTCATGGCACGCTGCATCCGGTCCGCGCTTGGGAATACGCCGCTGAGATCCGGCACTACGGGCGCGGCACCATCAAGGCGTAATTCGAGCCATATCAGTCCTCGCGGCACGGCGTACGCTGCACATGCCGCCAAGGTACCGCCGATGGCAAGCCGGTCGACGCCCCATAGCGCGACCAGGCGCCCGCCAGCGTCAGCCACCGCGCGGGCCGTTGCGGACCAGTCATCCTGCCCGACCAGGCCATGCCAGAGCGGCGGCGGCGCGGGCAACTGCTCCAGATCGAGGCTGAGATCTGCTGGTGTCATCGGCTCAGCTCCCCAGCATTGCGGCTGCCTGCCGGTACCAGGTGTTGAGATACGGCGGGACATAGAGACCCAGCATCAGCCCCAGGGCGAGGTGTGTGAACACCGGGACCAGGGCTGGCGGATGCGCCAGCGGCTTGAGCGTGGTGTCGCCGAAGACCATTGGCTGCACCCGGCTGAACACCGCCGCGAACGCCAACCCGAGTGCGATCAGCAGGAAGGGCGTAGCCCACGGCTGCTCGCGCATGGCGGTGGTGACGATCAGGAACTCGCTGGCGAAGACGCCAAACGGCGGCATGCCCAGGATGGCGAGCGCCCCCAGCATCAGGCCCCAACCCACCGTGGGGCTGACGCGGATCAGTCCGCGGATGTCGTCCATGACTTGCGTGCCCGCTTTCTGCGCGGCGTGGCCGACGGCGAAGAAGATCGCAGACTTGACCAGCGAATGCACCGTCATGTGCAGCAGGCCGGCATAGCTGGCGATCGGTCCGCCCATGCCGAAGGCGAAGGTCATCATCCCCATGTGCTCGATGGATGAATACGCAAACATGCGCTTGATGTCGCGCTGCCGGATCAGGAAGAAGACGGCTGCCACCACCGATACCAGGCCGAATCCCATCATCAGGCGGCCGGTGAGATGGTTGCCCAGTGCCGCATCGGTCAGCACCTTGCAGCGCAGCACGGCATAGAGCGCCACATTGAGCAGCAGGCCGGAGAGCACGGCCGACACGGGGGTAGGGCCTTCCGCGTGCGCGTCCGGCAGCCAGTTGTGCAGCGGGACCAGCCCGACCTTGGTGCCATAGCCGATAAACAGGAAGGCGAACGCCAGCGTGATGATGTTGGGATCGAGCTGGTGCTTGACCGCGTCCAGATTGGTCCACAGCAACGCGCCACCCTCCGCGCCGATGACTTTCTCGGCGGCCATGTAGAGCAGCACCGTGCCGAACAGCGCCTGGGCAATGCCCACCCCGCACAGGATGAAGTACTTCCATGCCGCCTCCAGGCTGGCCGCAGTGCGGTAGACGCTTACCAGCAGCACCGTCGTCAGCGTGGCAGCTTCCATCGCGACCCAGATGATGCCCATATTGTTGGTCGTCAGCGCCAGCAGCATGGTGAAGGTGAAGAGCTGGTACATGCTGTGGTACAGGCGCAGCCGCGGCGGCGTCATCTTGCCGTGGTCGTGCTCCACCCGCATGTACGGCCGCGAAAAGATCGAGGTGGTCAGGCCCACGAATGCGGTCAGCGCTACGAGGAATACGTTCAGCGGGTCAATGTAGAACTCCCGGCTCCAGACCAGCATCGGGCCGTCGGCGACGATTTGCGCCGTCAGGACACAGGAGGCGAGGAACGTCCCCAGGCTGAAGGCGACATTGATGTCGCGTGCGCGCTCGCGATGCCCCACCAGAGCCAGTACCAGCCCGCCGGCGAGCGGACATGCGAGCAACAGGGCCAGCGCAATCAACTCAATCCTCCTTCAGTTTTTCAAGATGGCGGATATCCAGGCTGTCGAACTGCTCACGGATCTGGAACATGAACACACCCAGGATCAGCACGCCGATCAGCACATCCAGCGCGATGCCCAGCTCGACCACCATCGGCATGCCGTAGGTCGCGGCGGTGGCCGCGAAGAAGAGGCCATTCTCCATTGCCAGGAAGCCGATGACCTGCGGCACCGCCTTGGAGCGCGTGATCATCATCAGGAAGGACAACAGCACGCAGGCCAGCGCAATGCCCAGCGTGCCGCTGGCGAGCTTCAGCGACAGCCGCGCGATTGGCATGGTGAGATTGAAGGCGAAGATCACCACCAGGATGCCGATCAGCATCGTGGTGGGAATGTTGATCAGCGTCTCGACATCGCGGCGGATCTGGAGACGATCGATAACGCGGTGCAGCAGGTAGGGGATGAGCAGCACCTTGAGCATGGCGGTCAGGCCGGCCGACAGGTAAAGGTGCGGCTGGCCCGTCACGTAGCCGACGACGGCGGTGGCCACTGCCAGCGTCGCGCCCTGTAGCGTGAACAGGTTGATCAGCGACAGGATTCGTCGCTGCGAGATCATGGCGAAGGCGAGGATCAGGAGCACCGCACCAAGGAGGTTGACGAACTGGGTGAGGAGCGCAGTCATTGCCGGGTGCTCAGTGAGCCAGCAGCAGGTGGACCAGCATGCCGATCACCGCCAGCAGAAAAGCGGTGGCCAGAAATTCCGGCACGCGGAAGATGCGCATCTTGGCGCTCACCGTTTCCAGCGCCGCCAGCAGGATTCCACCCATGATGAGCTTGAACAGCAGCGCGGGCAGCGCCAGCAGCATGGCCAGGGGAGCCTGCGCTTCCGCGACTCCCCACGGAAAGAACAGCGCCAGGCCGATGCAGGAATAGGCAAACAGTTTCAGGCTTGCCGCCCACTCCAGGAGCGCCAGGTGCCGGCCCGAGTATTCCAGGATCAGCGCCTCGTGGATCATCGTGAGCTCGAGGTGGGTGGCGGGGTTGTCGACCGGCACGCGGGCGTTCTCGGCCAGCGACACCATGGTGAACGCCACGCCGGCAAACGCCAGTCCCGGATAGATGGCCAGGTCCCGGTGCGCAATCGTCTCGACAATGGTGGTGAGCGAGGTTGACTTGGAGACCAGCGAGGCGGAGAACAGCACCATCAGCAGCGCCGGTTCCGCCAGGAAGCCGACCAGCATTTCGCGCCGCGCACCGAGGGTTCCGAAAGCGGTGCCGACGTCCATTGCCGCCAGCGAGATGAAGACCCGCGCCAGCGCGAACAGGCCAACCAGGGCGATCGCGTCCGCGGCCGGAGCCAGCGGCAGGTCCGTGGACACGGTAGGGACGATCGAGCAGGCCAGCGCCATGCAGCCGAACACCACATAAGGCGTGGCGCGAAACAATGGCGACGCGTTATCTGCAATCACCGATTCCTTGTTGAACAGCTTGTGCAGCATTCGGTACGGCTGCCAGATGCTGGGCGCCGACTTGTTCTGCAGCCAGGCCCGCCACTGATTGACCCAGCCGGTCAGCAGGGGCGCAAGCGTAATCGAGATCACGATCTCGATCAGCTGTGACAGAATCCCCGTCAGGCTCATGTAGCCCTCATCACATCACGGCCAGCAGCGTGGCGGCCAGGGTCAGGAAGCTGTACAGCAGGTACGCCGAGATGCGTCCCTGCTGCATCAGGCCAATCAGCCGGGCCAGATACGACGCCAGATCGATCACCGGGACATACAGCCAGCGCCAGAAATGGTCCGCCACCGTGACCCGGTAGCGCGGCTGTTCATCGAATGGCGTCGGCAAGTCACGGCGCATCAGGAAAAACGGTTCAAAGATCTGGCGGATCGGCTGACCGAAACCCTCGGCCGTGTCCTGCATGCGCGCGGTGCCCCATGGGAAGCCGCAAGCCCACGGCGGGCTGCGGCGAAGCCGGCCGTGGTAGAAGCGGCGCACCAGCAGAAAGGCGAGCGCAAAACTGGCCAGAATGCCGAGCAGGAAAATGACCGGCCCGTAGCTGGCCTGGGCCTGCCCATTGGGTGCCAGCAACCAGTCACTGGCCGCGGTCCGGGCGCCCAGTCCGCTTGCCACCAGCTGCTGCGTCACCGGATCGATCAGCTGGACGAATTGCGTCGGCAGCAGGCCAAGCGCGATACAGCCCAGCGCCAGCCACAGCATGCCCGCCCGCTCCCAGCGGCCGGTGTCGTGCGCGTGGACCAGCTTGGGCTCGCGGGGCTGGCCGAGGAAGATCACGCCGAAGAACTTGACCATGGTGTAGCCGGCCAGCGCCGCCACCAGCGCGATCAGCGCGGCAACCACCGGGATCAGCATGGTCAGTATCGGTTCGGGAAGACCCGGCGTGAACAGGAAGCTTTGCAGCAGCAGCCACTCCGAGACGAAGCCGCCGAGCGGCGGCAGCCCCGCGCTGGCCAGCACGCCCAGCAGCGTCAGCCAGCCCACCCAGGGCATATAGCGAATCAATCCACCCAGCTTGCCGAGGCTTCTCTCCTCGGTGGCGTGCAGCACGCTGCCGGTTCCCAGAAAGAGCAGGCTCTTGAAGAAGGCATGGCTGGCGACATGATAGAGCGCAGCCGTCAGCGCCAGGGCGGCCATTGGCCTCATGCCGTAGGCCGAAAACAGCAGCGTCAGGCCCATGGCAACGAAGAGCAGGCCCATGTTCTCGACTGACGAATAGGCCAGCAGCCGCTTCATGTCGGTCTGCACCGCGGCGAAGACCACGCCGAACAGCGCGGTGGCCAGCCCAACCGCGAGCAGCAATCCGCCCCACCACCACAGACGCATCTGCAGCAAGTCGAAGCACACGCGCAACAAGCCGTAGATTGCCGTGTTGAGCATGACGCCACTCATCATTGCCGATACCGGCGAGGGCGCAGCCGGATGCGCCTCCGGCAGCCAGACATGCAGCGGAAGGATGCCAGCCTTGGCGCCGAACCCGAACAGGGCGAGCAGGAAGCCGGCGGAGGCCCAGAACGGCGTCAGCGCCTGGGCGCGCATATTGGCAAACGTGTAGTCGCCGGTGTTGGCCTGCAGCACGCCAAAGCACAGCAGGATCGCGATCGCCCCGATGCGGGCCATCGTGATGTAGAGATAGCCTGCGGCGCGCACTTCGGCGATGCGGTGGTTGGCGGTTACCAGGAAGAATGAAGACAACGCCATGGTTTCCCACATCACCATGAACGAGTACGCGTCGTCTGCCAGGATCACCCCGGCCATACTGGCGAGAAACAGATGGTATTCAAGGCAAAGCAGGCCCGGCGGCGTGCCTTCCCCCTTGCGGAAGTAGCCTGCCGCAAACGTCGAAATGCCAGCCGCTGCGCCCCCCATGACCATCAGGAAGTAGGCCGACAGGCTGTCGAGCCGGACGTGGAACGGCAGCGCGGGCAGGCCGATCGGCAGCACGGCAGCTTCAGGCGTGCCGAACACAGCGTGCAGCGCAAGACCGGACAGGGCCAGTCCCAATGCTCCCCCGATGGGGAATAGCACGCGGGATACCAGGGCAAACCGATGCAGCACCAGGATTCCTGCCACGCCGACAAGCAGCCAGGCGCCAACCACGATCAGGATCCAGTCGAGATGGAGCCATTGCGCGAGAGGGGGCACGCTGCTCATGGCTCAGGCTCCGCGACGGGCTGCCCGGCGCTTGGCAGGGGGCGCCGCACCGCGCCGCGACGGCAGCTCCATCGGTGGCCTCTCGTTGCCATTGGCTTCCGCTTTGGCCGTGTCCACGCCGCTAGGGACATATTGGACGCCATGCTGGACCAGGTAGTCGCGGATGAGGCGCCGGATCACCTGCGAGGCGGTCAGATCCTGCTGTGCGCAAAGGTGCTCGAAGGCAGCCTTCTTGTCGGGATCGATGAGCAGCGTAAGCCGAGCGGTCTTTTGCTCCATGGGAGCCTCAAGATGGCAATACGATGATGACGTGAATCACATCATAGATGATAAGCATGCGAATCCAAAGGGGCGGCCGTTGCCATTCGCTGCTGCTCGAATTGACAGCATGATCCCGCGCGATGGGGTGAGAATTGGGCTAACCCATTGATTCGGCTATATAGATGGCGTTTCTGGCGCACATGTTTTCCCTACATAGCCAGGGTCGGGGGCCGCCGGAACTGGTATCTAGTCAGGCAGGACAACACCCAGCCCTGCATGAAGCGCTCGACCTCCATCCCGGCACCGCCGCCCGACGCCGCCCACGTCATGCCCGCCATGCCCTGCGGCGCGGCGGAGCCGGCCGAAGACCGCAACTTCGTCACCGCGCTCGCGCGCGGCATGGAACTGCTGCGTGCGTTCGGGCCGCATGACGACTACCTGGGCAATGCCGAGCTGTCACGCCGCACCGGCATTCCGCGGCCCACCGTGTCGCGCCTCACCTACACGCTGGCCTCGCTGGGCTACCTCACCTATATCGAGTCGATGGAGAAGTACCGGCTGGGGCAGGGTGCAATGGTGCTGGGGCATCGCTACATCTCGGGCGCGGGCATCCGCGAGATCGCGCAGCCGCTGATGCAGTCGCTCGCGTTCGCGACCGACTGCACCGTTGCGCTGGCCATGCCTGACCGCCATGCGATGGTCTACCTGGAATCGTGCCAGCCGCGCGGCGCGCTGGTGATCCGGCTTGCGCCCGGCGCGCGGCTGCCGATGGCCACCTCGGCCATGGGGCGCGCGTGGCTGGCCGGGCTGGACAGCGCGCACCGCGAAGCCGCGCTCGCCGAGCTGGAGCGTCACTACGGCGCGCGCTGGGCGCCGGTGCGCAGCAAGATCGAGCGCTCGCTGCGCGACCATGCGCGGTGCGGCTTCTGCGTGGCCCACGCCGAGTGGGACCGCACCGTCAGCGGGGCCGCGGCGCCGCTGCGGCTCGAAGGCAGCGGCGAGGTGCTGGCGCTGAACATCGGCGGCGCCGCGACGCGGCTCTCGCCGGAAATCCTGGAAAGCAACCTGGGCCCGCGTATCCGCGAACTGGCCCAGGCGCTGCAGGCGCGGCTGTGGCAGGCCGGTGCCGGGCGGCAAGGATCGACACGTACGGCGCCGGCAGCGTCCGGCGCGCGCGAAGCCAACTGAAAGCAGACTCAGACGAGGAGACAAAAGCATGCAAGTCAAAGACAAGACCGTCGTCGTGACCGGCGCCGCCACGGGCATTGGCCGGGCGCTGGCCCTGGCATTTGCCCGGGCCGGCGCGCGCGGGGTGGCCATCGCCGACCTCAACGCAGCCGGGGCTGCCACGGTGGCGGCAGAAGTGCAGGCGGCCGCGCCGGACTGCAAGGTGTTCGGGCAGGCGGTGGATGTCGCCGACGCCGCCGCGGTGCAGGCGCTGACGGACGAGGCGACGCGCCGCTTCGGCCAGGTCGATGTGTTCTGTTCCAACGCCGGGATCATCCTGCGCAAGGGGCTCGACGCCAGCGCCGAGGAGTGGCAGCGCATCTGGGACATCAACGTCATGGCGCACATCCATGCGGCCAAGGCCGTGCTGCCGCAGATGCTGGAGCGTGGCGATGGCTATTTCGTCAATACCGTGTCGGCAGCGGGCCTGCTGTCGCAGATCGGTTCGGCGCCGTATGCGGTGACCAAACATGCAGCCATTGGCTTCGCGGAATGGCTGTCGATCACCTATGGCGACCGCGGCATCAAGGTGAGCTGCATCTGCCCGCAGGGCGTGCAGACCAATATGCTGTTCGGCGAGAACGGCGAGCGCAAGGGCTTCCTGCAGGAAGGATCGGTCACGCCCGAGCACGTGGCCGGCGCCACGATCGAAGGCATGGTCGACGAACGATTTCTGATCCTGCCGCATCCGGAGGTATTGGAATACTATCGCCGCAAGGGGCAGGACTATGATCGGTGGCTGCGTGGCATGCGGCGCCTGCAGGAGAAGGTCATGCAGGAGTTCGGCGGTATCGCAGTGTAGTCCCGGATTTTCCGACCAGAACAGCCGGCGCCCACGCAGGTGCCGGCCAGCCAGGAGACAATCGATGCGAGTCAGTTCCCTTGCCGCGGCGGCACTCGCCGCTGCCGCCGTGTTCAGCGCGCCCGCCGCGCAGGCGCAGGCCTATCCGAACAAGCCGATCCGGATGGTGGTCGGCTTTCCCAGCGGCGGCGCGCCGGACACGCTGGCGCGCATCGTCTCCGAGAAGATCTCGCCCTCATGGGGGCAACCGGTCGTGGTGGACAACAAGCCCGGCGCCGGCGGCAATATCGGCGCCGAGGCCGTGGCCCATGCGCCGGCCGACGGCTACACGCTGGCGATGGGCACCGTGGGCACGCACTCGATCAACGGTGCGCTCTACAGCAAGATGCCGTACGACATGGTCAAGGACTTCACGCCCGTGATCCTGGTCGCGACGACACCGAATGTGCTGGTCGTGCATCCGGACGTACCGGCGAAGAACGTCGCCGAACTGATCGCGCTGGCCAAGGCGAAGCCCGGCGGCCTGACGTTCGGCACACCGGGCGTCGGGACCTCTCTGCACGTCGCGGGCGAGCTGTTCAATTCCATGGCCGGCGTGAAGATCGTCCATGTCCCGTACAAGGGCCGGGCCATGGCGATTCCGGACCTGCTCGGCGGCCATATCACGATGATGTTCGACAACCTGCCGTCGGCGCTGCCGGTGGTGAAGGAGGGCAAGCTGCGCGCGCTCGGCGTCACCAGCGCGAAGCGCTCGCCGTCGGCACCGGACATTCCCACGCTGGCCGAGCAGGGCCTGCCCGGCTTCGAGGCGGATTCCTGGTTCGCGATCTTCGCGCCGGCCAATACGCCGAAGGACGTGGTGGCCAAGCTCAATGCCGAGTTCAATCGCATCTACTCGCTGCCGGACGTGCAGGCAAAGCTCAGGACGCTGGGGCTCGAACCGGTCCTTGGCACGCCCGAGCGGCTGGCGAACTACCAGCGCGCGGAGATTGCCAAGTGGGCGAAGGTGGTGAAGGAGTCGGGCGCGAAGGCCGAGTGAGCCGGCTGCCACGCCTTGCCAGCGGGCGCGGCTATTTGATTGCGCCCACGGTGAAGCCGGTCACGAAGCGGTCAAGGAACAGGTTGTAGAGCAAGGCCACCGGCACACTGACAATCAGGCACGCCCCCATCAGCGATCCCCAGAAATAGACATCGCCGCGCACCAGGAACGTCGGCACGCCCACGCTGACCGTGTACTGCGAAGAGCTGGTGATGAAGGTGAGCGCGTAGACGAATTCCTGCATCACCAGCGTCAGCGTGAAGATGACCACGGTCAGGATGCCCGCCGAGGACAGCGGCACCACCACTTTCAGGAAGGCGCCGAAGCGGCTCAGGCCATCCATCATCGCTGCCTCTTCGATGTCGCGTGGGACGGCCTTGAAGAAGCCCATCATCAGCCAGGTGCAGAACGGCACGGTGAAGCTGGGATACACCAGCACCAGCGACCACAGCGAGTCCTGCAGCCCGAGCGCGCCGACGATGCGGGAGAACGGGATGAACAGGATCGTCGGCGGAATCAGGTAGGTCAGGAAGATGGCGATCGCCAGTTGGCGTCCATGCCTGCCAGACAGGCGTGCCAGGCTGTAGCCGGCCGGCACCGCCAGTGCCAGCGTGATGAGCACCACCAGTACGCCCACCAGCAAGGTATTGAGCAGCCAGCGCAGGTACTGCGTGTCGTGGAACAGTACGCGCAGGTTTTCCAGCGTAGGAGGCTGGTTGAACAGGAACGGATTGTTGGCGGTGTTGATCAGGTCGTGGACGTCCTTGAAGGTCGTCACCAACATCCAGTAAAAGGGGAAGGCGCAGAACATGGCAAATGCGGCCAGCGTCACGAACACGAGCATGCGTGCGCCGCGCGCGCGCCAGCGCGGCGCGAACCATTTGCCCGGCTTGCCGCCGGTCGCGATGACGGCGGCCATGTCAGGTCACCTCGGTGCGGTGGGCCACGGTCAGCAGCAGGACCACGGCCGCCACCAGCAGCGGGAAAAGGAATAGCGAGATGGCCGCGCCCTCGGCCAGGTCGCCACCCTGGATCCCCGTGAAGAAGGCCAGGCTCGCCAGCACCTGCGTGGTGTCGTAGGGGCCGCCCCGCGTGAGCACGTAGATGATGATCATGTCGGTCAGCGTGAAGACGATGCCGAACAACAGGGCCACCAGCATGACGGGCATCAGCAGCGGCAGGTCGATGCGGAACAGGCGCCGCCAGAAGCCGGCGCCATCCATGGCGGCGGCGTCATGCAGGTCTTGCGGGATGCCCTGCATGCCGGCCAGGATGATCACCGTGGCCAGAGGCAGCAGGCGCCAGACATCGACCAGAATCACCGATGCCATGGCCAGCGTGGGCTGCCCCAGCCACACCGGCCAGACGCCGGGGCCGAATACGCCGAGCGCCTGCAAGGTCCAGTTGATGATGCTGTAGACCGGGTCGAAGATCCACAGCCAGCCGATCGACCCCAGCGAGATCGGCGCCACCCACGGCAGCAGGATCAGCAGGCGCACCAGCCATTTGCCGGGAAAGTCATGCGCCAGGGCCAGCGCGAGGACCTTCGCCAGCACGACCACCAGCGCCTGCGATACCAGCGTGAAGACCAGCGCATTGCGCAGCGAGCGCCAGAACGTCGCGTTGTGCACGACGCGACGGAAATTCTCCAGGCCGACAAATTGCAGGGCGTGGCTGCCGACGGTGGCATCGGACAGGCTGTACCAGATCGACAGCAGGAACGGGAAAGCCAGCAGCAGTGCAATGTACAGCAGCGCCGGCGCCAGCATCAGAGTACCCAGCCAGCGTTCTTCCCATGGGGCGCGGGCGGCGCCGCCATGGCTGGCTTCCAGCGACGCGGGCAGATGGACGTTCATGGCGCAGCGGGATCGAGGCTCGCGCCGGAGCCGGCATTGAAGTGGTGCAGGTCGGCGTGCCGCACGGCAAAGCGGTGGCGCGTGCCGGCCTGCAGTGCCACGCTGACCGTGCAGGGGATGCGCGAGATGACCTTCACTGGCGGTTGTGGCGGTTCCAGCAGCCCATACACCAGGCGGTCGGAGCCCAGGTTCTCGATGCGGATGATGTTCAGCGGATAGTCCTCCAGCGGCTCGCCTGCGGCGAAGACCTCGCGCGGCAGGAAATGCTCGGGCCGGAATCCTGTCTCCACGTTGCCCGCTGCAAGCAGGTTCATTGGCGGCGAGCCGATGAACGTGGCGACAAAGCGGTCCGCCGGCCGTTGGTAAACCTGGCCCGGCGTGCCGATCTGATGCATGCGCCCGCGGTCGAGCACGGCGATGCGGTCGCCCAGCGCCAGAGCTTCGACCTGGTCATGGGTGACGTAGATCGTGGTGGTGGCCAGGCGGCGCTGGATCTGCTGCAGTTCCTCGCGCGCCGAGGTGCGCAGCTTGGCGTCGAGGTTGGACAGCGGCTCATCCAGCAGGAAGGCCACCGGGTCGCGCACCACGGCCCGCGCCAGGGCCACGCGCTGCCGCTCGCCGCCGGACAGCTGGCGCGGCTTGCGTGCCAGCAACGGTTCGATGCCGAACAGTGCGGCCGCCCACCTGACTTTCTCGTCCACGGCCTGGCGCGGCATGTGCCGGGCCTCGAGCGGGAAGGCGATGTTGGCGGCCACCGTGAGGTGCGGGTAGAGCGCGTAGCTCTGGAACACCATGGCCATGTTGTGCAGGCGCGGCGGCAGGCCGGTGACGATGCTGCCGTTCACCAGCACGTCGCCGGAGGTAGGCGTCTCCAGGCCGGCAATCATGCGCAGCAGGGTGGTCTTGCCGGAGCCGGACGGGCCCAGCAGCACCAGGAACTCGCCTTCGCGCACGGCCAGGTCGATGCCGTCGACGGCATTGCCGCCGTCAAAGCGCTTGGTGAGGGCGTGTGTTTCGACCGTGGCCATGGTGCGCAGGCGCAGAGGCGGCGCTGGCGTTCATACCAGCCCCCTGGCCCGCCATTTGGCAAAGATCCGCTTGCAGGCGGCTTCGGCATCGCGGATGGCGTCCTCCGGCGAGGCGTCGCCGGTCGCGGCCCTTGCGAACATGGTGTTGAGTACCCAGGTGTTGAAGATCTCGTCGATGGCGGCGTTCGCATGGCCGGGATAGCCGACATTGGTGGCCTGCACCATCAGATCGCCCAGTACCCGGTACTTGGTCCCCGGCTTGGCCTTGGGGTCTTCATCGATCAGCTTCTTCAGGTCCGGCACGGTGCTGGCGAAGCACGGGAAATTGTAGGACTCGCTGGCCAGGAAGGCCTTGCGGAAGTTGTCGATGTAGTCCACCAGGAACTGCTTCGCGCCTGCGATGTTCTCGGCGAATTTCCAGATGACGTAGCAGTCCATCACGTGTTCCAGGCAAATGCGCTGCGCCGGCCCGCGCAGGGCCTGCGTCAGCCAGATGTCCGGCGTGACGGGCAGGTTCTTGTTCTCGCCCTCGCGTGTGATGGAGATGGCATTCAGGCATAGCGAGATCTTGCCCGCCAGCATGGCGCGGTTGTTCGAGGAGGGATCCCAGGCAAGTACCTCCGGCGTCATGGTGTCGCGGTACAGCGCTCGCACGTACTTGACGGCTTCGAGCGTATTGCGCGAGTTCAGCACGACATTGCCGCGCTCGTCCTGCTCCGAGCCGCCATACGCAAAGAGGATGGTCCGCATGGCCATGGCCGTGTCCAGTTCGGCGGACAGTCCGATGCCGACCGGAATGCCTTTCGACTGCTTGATCTTGCGCCCGGCCGCCAGCACATCTTCCCAGCTGTCGGGTGCTGCCATGCCGGCTTCATCCCAAAGATCCTTGCGGTAGTTGACCGGATCGGGCACGAAGCTGTCGGAGAAGGCGAAGTACTTGCGCGTCTTGGGGTTGAGCGTGCTGCGGACCGCCAGTTCTACCGGCTTGCCATGCTTGCGCTGGCATTCCTCATAGATCTCGCGGTGGTCGATGACCTGCTCCTCATACACAGGCGGCGGCGACAGGAACATGAAGAGGTCGTGCCCTTTCTGAGCCGAGACCTCGGCCGCGGCGCGCGTAGCCAGCGCCGGGATGCCGACATGGTCGACGATGACCTCGGTGTCGTGGCGCTGCCCCCATTCCTTGACATAGGTGCCGTCGAACCAGGTGTCGTAGCCCGGCACAAAATGGTTCCACTGCAGGATCTTCAGCGTCCGTCTGGCGGCGGCATGTACGGGACGCGGGCTGGCCAGCGTGCCAAGCTCGGCGGCCAGGGCAGCCGCTGCCGCCGCGTGCAGCACGCGGCGGCGCGCCGGGCTGGCGAGCGGGCCCGTGGACGCGCACCGGCGCAGATAGCGGGTTGTGGCAAGGCGTGTCTCGTTCTTCATGGCTGCCTCCGTGTAACGGAAAACAGGACGCGTGCGTCGGGTCCGTTCGGCTGCCCCCGGACAATGCAAGCGCCTGCCAGCCTGACTCGGTCAGGATGGAGACTGACGGGGCCGCTGGCGCATGGCAGGGAAGGCCACATACCGCTGCATGCTGCCGCGCATCGGAACGGCCCCCTCCGCGCTGCCGGTATCGTCAGCGGTACACCAGCACAGGGATGCGGCTGTGCGTGAGTACCTTCTGCGTCTCGCTGCCGATCAGCACCCCTTGCAGGCCGCGCCGCCCGTGCGATGCCATCACGATCAGGTCGCAGCCCTTTTCCACCGCGGTGTTGATGATGGCCTCGTAGGGATGGTCGTGGATGACCGCTACGGTGTCGCAGGCGACTTCCGCCGCCGCAGCCTCGGCGGCCATCGTGTCGAGGTAGTCCTCGACAGCCTTGGTGGCATCGCGCGCGTACTGGTCGCGCGTGCTGGCCAGCATTTCGACCTGGTAGGTGTAGGTGTGGAAATCGGGGATCACCTGGAGCGCCGTGACACGGGCCCCGGCGTCGCGGGCGAAGGCAATGCCCTGGCGGAACGCGGATTCGGAAAGGGGCGAACCGTCAACAGGGAGCAGCAGGTGCTGGAACATAGCAGCCTCCAGTCAAGCAAGGCGGCACTCCCCCCGGTCAGGTGCCGGGCGCCGACGTGACATAACCGGCGCCCTTGATCCAGTATAGGGCACGTACCGGGGACGTCAGGCGTCAGGTTCGGCGGTTGCCTGCGTGCGCCGGGCAGGTCCGGCATCGCGCAGCCGGCTCAGGCTGATTACCGCGCCCAGCGCAGCCATGCCCACCGCCACATAGAGCGCGGAGCGCGCGCCGCCGGTTTCATCCAGGCTGAACAGCAGTGCCACCACGGCCGTGCCGGTGGTCTGCCCGAGCAGCCGCGTGGTTGCCTGCGCCCCGCTGGCGCCGCCGCTGCGCGCGGGCGGCGTGGCACCGATCATGGCGCGGTTGTTCGGCGACTGGAACAGGCCGAAGCCAAGCCCGCACATCGCCATGCGCCAGGCGATGTCGAGGCTGCCGGCATCACGCCCGAGCAACGCCAGGCCGAGCAGGCCGGCCGCAAGCAGCGCCAGCCCGAGGCCCGCCAGGATGCTGGCGGGATAGCGGTCCGACAGCCGTCCCGACAGCGCCGCCATCAGCGCCACCGTCAACGGCCAGGGCGTGATCAGCAGCCCGGTTTCATGCAGCGACCGGCCCAGCTGGTATTCGAGAAAGAACGGAAGGGCCACGAAGGACAGCATCTGCGTCATGAATGAGCAGAACGAAGTGCCGACCGCCAGGGTGAAGGCCCGGCTGGCGAACAGGTCTACGGGCACGAGCGGTGCCGGACGGCCGTGCTGGCGCCGTACCAGGAGCCAGCCCAGCACGAACGTGACGCCTACGGCGGCCGCACCGGCGGCACGCAGGCCGGCATGGCCGAGGCCATCGACGCCCAGGATGAACAGCCCGAAGACCACTGCCGACAGCACGGCGCTTGGATAGTCGAACTCGCGCGGCTGGGGCGCCGTTTCGGGCAGCGCGCTGCGGCTGAGCGCCAGCGCGAAGATCGCCACGGGCACGTTCACCGCGAACAGCCATTGCCAGCTCGCCAGCGACAGGATCAGTGCCCCGAGCGAGGGGCCCACCGCCGTGGTCACGCCGACCACCAGCGCGTTCAGGCCGATGCCGCGGCCCAGGCGCGTGGGCGGATAGATGTAGCGCACCAGCGCCGTATTCACGCTCATGATGCCGGCACCGCCCAGGCCCTGCAGCACGCGCGCCGCCACCAGCATGGGCAGGTTGACCGCCAGCGCGCACAGCAGCGACCCGACCAGGAAGGTGGCCAGTCCGGCGCGGTACACACGCTTGTATCCCAGGATATCGCCCAGCGATGACAGCGGCAGCAGGCATACCGTGACGGTAAGCTGATAGGCGTTCACCACCCAGATGGTGTTCGACGGCTCGGCCTGCAGCTGGCGCGAGATCGAGGGCAGCGCGATATTGGCGATCGAACCGTCCAGCACGGCCATGATCAGCCCGCAGAAAACGGTGAGGATGGCCCAGGTGCGCTGCGGCTGGGGAAGGCCTTGATGTGGCGACATGCGGAAGACAGGAGCGGCAAACAAGGGCGGCAAGGCCGCGCCCGCGAGGCCGGGCACGGCCCCGCCATTATCGGCGCCTGGGGCGTTGCCCGCAAATGCGCGGAATGTGGTAAGCGCTTGTCAGCCGGCTGGAATCAGGGGCGGTCCTGCGCGCTTGCCGACGGGGCATGGCCGGTGTAGCGCCGCGCCAGCGTCAGCAATGCTTCGCCTGCGGCGGCAATGGCCGGAGTCCAGCGGTGCTCTCCGAGGCAGATCCGCTCGACTTCGCGGCAGTGCCCTTGCAGCGCGCGCTGCCGGACGATCCTGAATCCGCCCGCGGCGCGATGCGCCCATCCCTGCAGTGCCCGCACGTCCCTGTCGGCCAGGATTTGCGCAAGCTCGGGCAAGTCGGTCTGCAGTTGTTCGCGCAGCAGGCCCGTGTAGTGTTCCTGGTCGGCACTGGCGGCCTGCACCTCGTGTGCCTGCGTGGTGGGCAAGTCGCGCAGCGCCTGGCCAAGCTCGCGCAACGACGCGGGCTTGGTGATGTAGCCGCTGAAGCCGCGCTGCTGCCAGTCCTCGCCCTGCTCCTGTTGGGCAAGGGCGCTGAACGCTAGTACCGGCAGGCCGGGATGCAAGGCGCGCAGGGCATCCAGCAGGGCGTAGCCGTTCATGAGCGGCATGTGGATGTCGGTCAGGACGGCATCCACATGGGTCGTTTCCGCGACCGCCAGTGCCTGCTTGCCGTTACCGGTGACGATGGGCCGGCAACCCAGGGCGCGCAGTTGTTCGCCGATCAGCGCCTGGTTCAGCGGATTGTCCTCGGCGACGAGGATGGTCAGCCCGGCGGCATCGGGCAACGGCAACGACGCGTGCGCCGTGGGCGGCTCCGCGTCACCGGCCGCGGGCGACGATGCGGTTCCGTCCGGCGGGCCCGGCAGCGCGGATGCCACGCAGGCGAGCAGGGCGCTGTGGCTGAAGCTCGTCACTTCGAGGATGCCGGGTGCGCGTTGCCGGGGCCGGTGGGGGCCTTCCGGCGTCAGCCAGACCATGGGCGCGGAACTCAGCGCATGCAGTGCCGCGAACGCGTCCGGATGGTATTCCTCGGTGGCGACAATCACCTGCGGATGGTGGCTTTCCAGGTGTTCGCGGGCGGCGGCCAGCGATGCCAGCACGTGGGTTCGCCAACCCGCAGTGGCCAGCCAGGCTTCCAGGCATTCGCCGGTCCTGGTGTCATGGCACAGCACCATGACATTGCCGCGACGGACAGGCATGACGCCGGGTCCGTCGCCAGCCGCCGCATCGTCGCTGGCTGGCGGCAATGGCACGGTAATGGTGAAGGCACTGCCCACGTCCTGCACGCTCTGCACGCCGATGCTGCCGCCCATCAGCTCGCACAGGCGCGCGCAGATCGACAAACCGAGACCGGTGCCGCCGTAGCGGCTGGCGGCGACGGCATCGCCTTGCACGAAGGGCTGGAAGACGCGTTCGCTCAGCGCGGGCGGCATGCCGATGCCCGAGTCGCTGACGCGGCAGGTCAGCGTATGCCGGCCCTGCGCGTCCGGTCCGTAGCTGCCGCTGAGCGTGATGCGGCCGCTCGTGGTGAACTTGAAGGCGTTGTTCAGCAGGTTATTGACGACCTGCGTCAGACGCATGCAGTCCCCGCACACTTCGCGGTCCAGTTCGGGGGCCAGTTGCAGGCTGAGCCGGATGCCGCGTTCCGTGGCCATGGGCGCGTAAGTCAGCGCCAGGCCTTCCAGCGCGTGGGCCAGCTGGCATGGCTTGCTGTCCAGTTGCAGCTTGCCGGCATCGATCTTCGAGAAGTCCAGGATGTGGTTGACGATGCGCAGCAGGCCGTCCGCCGCGGTGCCCAGCGCCTGCAGCCGCTGGGCGTGGCTTTCCAGCCCAGGGCTGCGCGCGAGCAGTTCGAGGTTGCCAATCAGGGCATTGAGCGGCGTGCGGATTTCGTGGCTCATGGCCGCGAAGAAGCGCGATCGCGCACGCATCATGGCCTCGGTGGCCTGCTGTGCCGAGCGCAACTGCTGTTCCAGCGCCTGCTGGGTGGTGACGTCCTGCACGGCACAGAACAGGACCTTGTCGTCGCGGTAGCGCGCGGGCGCATACGTGACCTGCAGGTAGCGCTGCGTGTCGCCGTCACCGCTGTCCTCATCGCTGTCGTCGCCGCCGCAGCCTGGCGCAGCGACGGTGAAGCGTGCGATCGGTGCGAGCTGCCCGGTTTCGGTGGACGGTGGCTGGCGTTCGAAGGCCTCCGTCACCGACGCGGGCAAGGTGTCGACCCGGTCCAGCCGCAGCAGTGACTGCGCAAGCTGGTTTGATGTCAGCACCACGTAGTCGCGCTGCCGGACGATGCACAGGCCGACAGGCGTGGCGCTGACGAGGATCTGGTTCGGGATCTCGTTCTCCAGCGCGCGCGCCGCCTCCGAATGGGTGCGGCGCAGCAGCTGGCGGTCCCAGTAGCGCGCACTCAGAACGATGGCACCGATCAGCAGCAGCGCCACGCCGAGGATCACGGCCAGCGCGGGGGCAAGCGCCGGCACCAGCAGCGCGTACGGCAGGAAACAGACCAGCGTGCCGAACGCGGGCTTCAGTGGCTGCACCATCAACACGCCGCGGCGCGTGTAGCGCGACAGATTGCGCGGCTGGCGCCGCGCCTGCGACAGGATGACGCTGACCACCAGGCCTTCGGCCGGCAAGGCCGGGGCGGCAACGTCGATGGCCTCGCCGGCTGGATTGAGCAGGGCGAGCTGCGCCGGTTCTCCGGGGCCTTCGATCAGTGTCAGGAAGTCGCCGACCGGCACGCATGCGGCAAGCAGTACGGTCGGTGTATCCCCCGAATATGCCGCCCCGACGCTCAGCATGACCATCGTGCCGGTCAGCGGATCCCGCACCGGACCGGCCCAGACCTGCTCGCTGCCATGCGGTAGCGCATGGCCGGTTCGGTCCAGCATCGCTTGCGTGATGGTGTCGCGCAGCGTGTCGATCAGCGCGGGACGGACCGACACCGTGGCTTGCGCGGCAGGTGGCTCCCGCATGAGGATGGCCGCACTGTGGTTCTCCAGCGAAAGGACGTAGACCCGGTGGTCAAGGCCAAAGGCCTGCTGCGTCGCGAGCGTGCCCAGCGCAATCTGCTGCAGGCGTGCAAGCTGCGCGGGCAGGGAAGTGCCCCAGGCCCGCCGGGTCGCGGCCGCTGCCATCAGGTAGTAGTCATGTCCGGCGAGCGTGTCGGCAATGCGGGCAACGCCGGTCGCGCGGACGGCGGCTACCGTGGCCGGGTCCGGCATCTGTGCCAGACCCGCTTCACGGTAGCGGCGCACGCCAAGGACGCTGCGCTTCAGGAAGGCGGCCTCGCTTTCCAGGCGCTCCGAGAGGGAGGCGGCATACCGGGCAACCTGGCTTTGCTGCAGGCTCAGGTGCTGGTCTGTTTCGAGCGCCGCGAGCACGATGCCGGCGAATACCACCAGCGCGATCAGCACGGCGATGGTCGCCGAGTACAGATGCTGTTGCCGGCGGGCATTGTCCGCGAGCGTGTCGAAGGCGCTCGCCAGCGACACGCGGGTACTGTCGAGGAGCTGCTGCATGGGCGCTCAGATCAGTCCGTTCTCGTAGGCGTACCGGATCAGGCCGGTATTGGTATGCACGCCGAGCTTGCGCATGGCAACGGTCTTCTGGCTCGATATGGTGCTGACCGAACGCCCGAGCTTGGCCGCGATTTCAATGAGCTGCATGCCCTGCGCATAGAGCCTGACGACTTCCAGCTCGCGCGACGTGAGATCGGTAGCGGGGGCATCCGCCATGGCCGCGTTGTCGAGAATCCTGCGTACGTAGGGCGAGTAGTAGGGGCTGTCGCTGCCCATGACATGGAGGCAGGCGCGCAAGGTCTCTTCGAGTTCATCCTCCTTGCTGACGAAGGCGCGCGCGCCTAGCTTGACGGCGCGCCGGATGATGGCCGCGTTCGACTGCGCGCTGACCACGACGATGCGCGTGCCGCGATGGCGCCGTGCCAGCCGGTTGAGCAGGTTGAAGCCATCCAGCGTGGCATCGCCGTGGCCCATGCAGAAGTCGGTGATGGCGATGTCGGCCGCTTGCGCGTCGAGCGCCTGGACCAGCCCGGAGCCGCTATTGCATTCGCAGGCGACCTGGAAACGTGCGGACCGCTGCAGGCAATCGCGCAGGGCGGTGACGACCAGCGGGTGGTCATCGGCAATGGCCACACGTATGAGCGGTTCATTCATGGCCGACCTCCGGCCGTTGCGCGCGGATGGTGGTGCGCGCGCTTCGGTTCAAGGGGGAGGGCGGGGCGGCGGGGACGGGTACTGCGTTGCGACCGGCAGACGGGCGCCGGAAGATGCCTACAGGCAAGACACATTTGACAATGACCTCGGTAATTGTGGACGTCAACCGGCAAGGGCCGATTGAGACGAGCTATTGCATCACCACAATCCCCGAGATTCTGGCTATCTTATGTGCGCCGTTGAATCGTATTTCGGCTAGTTTCCTTGACGCTTTGAGGGTCGTCCAGCCTTGGGTTACACGAAAGCTGAGGCAGCGCAATCCTGAAGTGGCGTGGCGGGCGCTGCCGTGGTATCGGACTTGCCACCTTGCCGCGTACGCCTAGAATGAATTCGGCAACACGAAGGATGCCTGTCGGCAAGTGTTGCCGCCCGGAGGTGCACCATGCCTGTCTACCAGTACCGTTGTGAAAAGTGCGGGCACATGTTCGAGCATACCGAGCATGTGGCCGAGCATGCGAGCGCACACCCTAGTTGTCCGAAGTGCGGCAGCCAGACGGTACAGCATGCACCCACGCCGTTCGTGGCGAAGACCGGGCGCAAGAGCTGAACCCCCCGAAACAACAACTTACAGTGGGTCGATGCATGCCACCGGCATGCACTTCTTTTTTGCGTCGCGCCTCCTGCGTGACGCACGCTCCCGCTGCGCGCATGCGGCGATCTCATGACCTGACGGAGGATGCCATGGCTACGAGACCGTTTTCCGAATTTTCCGCTGAGGAACAGCAACAGTTCGCGCAGGTATGCAGGCAGATGGGAATGGTCCCCGACGACTTCGACATTACCGACGAGGTGAACGGCAACGCGCTGCGCCGCGTCCGCGTGCGCCGGCTGAGCACCGAGGCCAGCAGCGCCTATGAAGCCGGCGCAAGCGGCGAATGGGTCGAGGAATTCGAGAGCGATCTCGAATGCGGCCTGTTCGGCCGGGTGACCGTATAGCGGAACGCGCCGACGCTCAGGCGGCGGCGCCCGCCGGCCGATAGCCGCGGCAAGATCCGACCTTCTGTGAACAGTGCGGTACGGAGCCGGAACTCAGGGCCGGCCCCGTTCGGCCGCGCGGGCCACGACCGATGCGCCGGCGCTCAATTCCCGGAGCAGCGCCAGCGAGGCCTGTCCGGACGTACAGAACGGGTCCAGTTCCGCGCGCGCGGAAAATCGCAGCAAGGTGGCGGTGTTGATGCGTGCGGCATTGACCTGGCCCATGGACCAGCCGGAGAAGTCGCGCTCGCAGATGTCTTCCAGGTGCAGCAGCACCACGTCATGGTGGCGCGGATCGCGCGCGATCGCCTGGAACAGGCGGGACACTTCCTGGCGCTCGCCTTCCAGCGCCTGCAGGAAGACGCCGTTGCCGTGGCATAGCACGCCGGTGATGCCGTGGCGCGGATTGCGTTCCAGGCTGGTGGCCAGGATGGCGTCGAGCATGGCGGCGTCGATCGCCTCGCGGGCACGGCTGGCATAGAGCAGGCGGACGAGCATGCTGGGGCTCCGGATGACGGCGCTATTTGCCGTTGCGGTTGAGCAGCGCGAGGAATTCGCGGCGCAGGCTGCCGTCCTTCAGGAAGGAGCCGCGCATCACGCTGTTGGTCATCTTGGCGTCGGTGTCGCGCACGCCGCGCCAGTGCATGCAGAAGTGCTCGGCCTCCATCACGATGGCCAGGCCATCGGGCTTCATCTTCTCCTGCAGCAGGTCGGCCACCTGGGCCACGGCTTCTTCCTGGATCTGTGGCCGGCACATGATCCATTCGGCCAGGCGCGCGTACTTGGACAGGCCGATCAGGTTGGAATGCTGGTTCGGCATCACGCCCACCCATAGTTTGCCGATGATCGGGCACAGGTGGTGCGAACAGGCGCTGCGCACGCGGATGGGCCCGACGATCATCAGCTCGCTGAGCTGCTCCACGTTGGGAAACTCCGTCACCGCAGGAGGCTTGGCGTAGCGCCCCGCGAAGATCTCCTTCAGGTACATCTTGGCCACGCGGCGCGCGGTTTCGCGCGTGTTGTGGTCCTGGTCCACGTCGATCACCAGCGCGCGCAGCACGTCTTCCAGGCGTGCCTGCACTTCTTCCTGGAGCGCGTCGAGCTCGCCCGGCTCGATATAGCGGGCGATATTGTCATTGGCATGGAAGCGTTCCCGGGCGGCCAGCAGGCGGGAGCGGATACGGTCCGATACGCCTGGCTCGCCGCGCCCCGGACCGGCGTCGCCGGGTGCCTTCTTTGCGCCGTGATGCGCCGCATCCTTGTCTGTCATGGGAAGCCGCTTCAATAGAAAAAGGGGCGGATGGCGCTGCCCGCCTTGCCCGCCGGCGTGGTGCACCGTGCTCCACTATATGGCAGATGGCCGGCCCCCACAACCTGCGGCGCGGCGCGCAAGCGATGTGCGGTGCACACGGTGCGAGGCCTTCATGAATTGTTGATGACAACTCTCAAGTCCGTCACGCAAGCCGCCGACAAGCGCACATAATTCCCGAACCGCGGCGCCAGACAGGCAGCGGTTCTTCCCCCCGACGGGCCATCTTCCAGGGACCAGCCAGTGATCTTGCCGATTGCGTTTCCGTGCAGCAGCCTGATGTTGCTATATGTCGCCACGGTGCCGCTGCCCCAGCCCACGATGGAAGCGGACGTCGTGGAACATCATGGCCGCGCCGTGCGCGTGAGCGCGCCGCGCCTGCGCTGGCAGGGGGCGCTGTCGCAGCGCGCTGGCAGCCCGGTCCAGATTGACGCTCAGGGCTGAAGCCGCGCACCGCCGGAGCGCCGGAGCGCCGGCAGCGCCGGCAGCGCTCAGCGTACCAGTGCCAGGATCGCGAGCGTCGGCACCATGGCTGCCGGCATGACAATCGCGCCGAGCCGCAGGAACTGGCCGGCGCTGACCATATGTCCGTCCCGCCGCAGGGCAGTCAGCCAAAGCAGCGTGGCCAGGGATCCGGTCGCCGACAGGTTCGGCCCCAGGTCGATGCCCACCAGCACCGCTCCAGTCACCGCGTTGGACGCATGACCCGCCGCCAGCGCCGATGAGGCGATCAGCCCCGCCGGAAGGTTGTTGGCGACGTTGCCGCCCAGTGCCACTGCCGCGCCGATGCCCGCAAGCCCGGCCAGGCTGTCGTGTTGCGAGGCTGCCTGCACGATGCCGGCGAGCCAGTGGATGACGCCGGTAAGTTCCAGCGCCGCCACCAGCACGAACAGCCCGGCCACCATGGGCAGCACGCCCCAGGAAATCTCGCGCAAGGCCGGCCCCAGCAGGTCGCGCCGCGTCGCGCACACCAGCAGCAGCGTGGCCGCGCCTGCCGCGCACGTGGGCCAGCCCAGGTCGCTGCCGCGCAGCGAGGCGATCAGCAGCGCCAGCCCGGTCAGCACAATGCCAATCGCCGTCAGCCACGCCTGCAGGCTCAGCGGCGGTACCGGCACGTCGCAGTCGATGCGCTCGGCCAGCGCCGTGCGCTGCGTCCAGTACAGCGCCGCCAGCGTGGCCACCACGGCCACCAGCGATGGCAGTGCAAAGTGGGCCAGCCAGCCGGCCAGCGGCGGCATGCGCGTGCCGAAGATCACGAGGTTGGCCGGATTGGAGATCGGTAGCACGAAGCTGGCCGCGTTGGCGATGAAGGCGCAGGCGAACAGGTGTGGCAGCGGGTTTTTCACCCTGGCCGCACGCGTGGCGGCCAGCACCGCGGGCGTCAGCACCACGGCGGTGGCGTCGTTGGACATGAACGCGGTGACCAGCGTGCCGAAGCCATAGACCAGCAGGAACAAGCTGCGCGCCGAACCGCGCGCGCGCCGCACAGCCAGTGCCGCCACGTGGTCGAACAATCCCGTCTTGCGCGCCAGTTCGGAGATCACCATCATGCCGGCCAGGAACAGGTAGACATCCAGGCCGCGCGCGACGGCGGCCAGTGCGTCGGGCACGGCCAGCAAGCCGCTCAGGCAAAGCAGCACGGCGCCGGCAACGGCCCAGAACGCCTCGGGCAGGCGCAGCGGCCGCATCAGCACGCCGGCCGTGGTGAAGGCGGCGATCGACCAGATCCATATCGCGTTGACGCTCGACATTGTGGTTCTTGTTGTTGGGGGATGAGTGGAAGGCGATCTGGCGCGCCGGCTACAGGCTGGTCCGGTCGTCGCGCACGCCGGGCGTGGCGGCCTGGCCGGGCAGGCCCACGGCTTCGCTGGTGACGGGGGCGGCGGAAGTGTCCTGTGCCGACGCCGGCGCGGGCGGCGGTGCCGGGAATCCCAGCGAGGCAATCCCCTGATTGCCTTCGGCGTACTCGGCATACATCCAGTCACCCGCGCTGCGCACGACACCGGACGGCGCAGCGGCATCGCGCGCAGGGATGCCTGCGAGCCGGCCTTCCATATACGACGCCCAGATCGGCAGCGCCGTGGTCGCGCCGAATTCGCGGGCACCCAGGCTGTGGTTATCATCAAAGCCCATCCAGGCCACCGTGACCACGTTGCCGGCATAGCCGGCGAACCAGCCGTCGGCAGCGTCGTTGGTGGTGCCGGTCTTGCCCGCGACATCTTCCCGGTGCAGGTAGCGTCGAACGCCCGTGCCGGTGCCGTCATCCACCACGCTGCGCAGCAGGCTGTCCATCACGAAGGCATTGCGTTCGCTGATGACGCGCGGCGGCTGCGCACCGGTGTCGGCGGCAAACAGCACATTGCCCTCGCTGTCGGTAATGCGCGAGATCAGGTATGGCTCGACGCGATGGCCCTGGTTGGCGAACACCGAGTAGGCCGCCGCCAGCCGCAGCGGCGACGTCGTGCCGGTGCCCAGCGCCAGCGGCAGGTAGCGCGGCAGCCGCTTGGGCGAAAAGCCGAAGCGGCTGGCGAATTCCACCGCGTACGGAATGCCGATGGTCTGTAGCGTGCGGATGGCCGGCAGGTTGCGCGAGTCGGCCAGGGCCTGGCGCACCGTGACCGCGCCCAGGAAGCGGCCGTCGTCGTTGGACGGCTGCCAGCGCGAGCCGTTGCCCAGCGGCGCATCGTTGATCAGCGTGCCCGGCGACACGCCGCGTTCCAGCGCCGCCGCATAGATAAAGGGTTTGAAGGTCGAGCCCGGCTGTCGCAGCGCCTGCGTGGCATGGTTGAAGCGATTGGTGGCAAAGTCGGCGCCGCCGACCATGGCCTCGATGGCCCCCGTGTCGCCATCCAGCGAAACCAGGGCTGCCTGCGGCCCGCTGTCCGGACCGGCGAGTCGATGGCGCCGCCCGTATCCGTCCAGGCCGCGCCGCACGGCGTCGTGGGCCATGGTCTGCCGCACCGACGACACCGTGGTGTAGACGTTCAGGCCGCGCGTGTAGGCTTCATCGCCGAACCGGTCGCGTGCCAGCTGGCGCGCGAGTTCCGCGACATATTCCGCGTGGCCGGCGAACTGGCCGGCACTGTCGGGGGCAATCTCCAGCCGGGCGGAGCGTGCTTCGCGGTACTGGTCCTGGCTGATCATGCCGAGCGCCAGCATGCGCCCGAGCACGTATTCCTGGCGGCGCTTGGCGCGCGTGAAGTTCGCCACCGGGTTGATGGTGGAGGGCGCCTTGGGCAGCCCTGCCAGCATGGCGGTTTCGGCCAGCGAAAGCCGGTCCAGCGGCTTGCCGAAATAGGCGTGGGCCGCGCTGCCAAAGCCGTAGGCATGCTCGCCCAGGTAGACCTGGTTCATGTACACCTCGAGGATGCGGTCCTTCGAAAGCGTACGGTCGATCTTCCAGGCCAGCAGGATCTCGTACCACTTGCGCGCGAGTGTCTTCTCGCGCGACAGGTAGAAGTTGCGCGCCACCTGCATCGTGATCGTGGAGGCGCCCTGCGCATAGCCTCGGCCCAGGTTGGCCAGCGCGGCGCGGAAGATTCCCGGGACGTCGATGCCGTCGTGCTCGTAGAACTGGTCGTCCTCGGCGGCAAGCAGCGCCTGCGTCATCTGGCGCGGCATCTTTTCGAACGGGATGAATTCGCGGTGTTCGCTGCCGAACTCGCCGATCTGCACGTTGTCGCTGGTGAAGATCCGCAGCGGCACGTCCGGGCGGTACTCGCGCAGCGCATCGACGGGGGGAAGCTGCCGCAGGCTGACGACCGCGGCGAAACCGGCGAGCAGCACGCCGGCCGCAGCCAGCGCCAGCGCGGCGCCGCCTGCCTTGACTGCAAATTTTTTCATGCGCGCAATTCTAGCGGAACCGGGCCAGCGGAAGCGGCACACCTGACTCGTCGTGGTCCGGCGGCGGGGTGCGCGGGGTGTCGGGGAGGGGATCGTGCTGCACCTGGCGCGCGAACTCGCACAATGCCAGCCAGGTTTCCCGCTGCTCGACAATGGTGAAGTGATCCGTGCCGGGCATGGTCTGCAGCGTTACCGGACCCGGCCAGGCGGCGACCAGCCGTTCCGAGCAGGCATGCGGCACCACGTCATCGACCTCGGCCAGCAGCACCTTGGTGCTTTGCACCACTTTCTTGCAATGTGAAATGGAATCGAAATGGTGGCGCATCAGCTGCCGCAGCGGGACCAGCGGAAAGCGCTGGCGCACCAGTTCCAGCATCGAGTCATAGGGCGTGATGAGCTGCAGGCTTTCAAAGTCCTGCAGGTCGGCAAGCTGGATCGCCACGCCAGTGCCCAGGCTGCGGCCCACGACATGGGCCCGCGTGCCGGGGAAGATGCGGCGCAGGTGCAGCAGGAACTGGCTGGCGTCGGCGACGGCGGCGGCCTCGGTGGGCTGGCCGTCGGAATGTCCGAGTCCGCGGTAGTCGAAGGTTGCGAAGCCCATGCCGGGCGGCAGCCAGCAAGCATATTGCAGCGTTTCGAGCACATCTTCGCCACGGCCTGGCAGGTAGAACAGGAGGTCGCGGACCGTGTCGCCTGGCGCGTGGTAGATGTAGCCGCGCAGTACACCGCCCGGCACCAGGTGCGAATAGCTGATGATACCGTCGGGCAGGTCCCGCGGAGGGCGGCGGCGTGCATCGAACAGCAGGCGCCCCTGGTTGACGCTGAGGTAGGTCCAGTAGCAGGCAAAGCCGCTCGCGGTCACCAGCGTGGCGGCCAGCGCGCGGCGCATGAGGGATGACATGTCTGGGTCCGGAATCCGTGGCGCTCTGGGAGCACAGCGGACTTGGCCCCCTGGGTGGAGCCTAACCGATTTTCGCGCCAGTCGGGATGAGTTCCCATGCCCGCCGGTTCAGTTCTTGTACGATACGGCTCAGAAGGCCGCGCCACCCCAGTGCGCAGGCAGGAGCCCCAGGCATGAGTGAACAGAAGCACGAACAACTGCGCGCCGAAGAGGCGCAGGCCATGCAACGCGTGGTCGACGCGACCCGCCAGGTCCAGGTCGCCTTTGCGGCGCTGCAGTCCCAATATCCCCCGCAAGGCAGCGGCAAGCCCTCCAAACTTGCGCTGCAGACGTTCGACGCTGCGCTGCAGGCGTTGGAAGATGCTCAGGCGACATTCGACGAAATCCTGAACGACCTGCTCGACGAGGCACGGTAACGCCGCGCCGGGCAGGCGCAATCCCGGGGCAGCGTGTGATATGGTTGCCGGACAAAACGCCGCCGCGGCCGCCGCCGGTTCTTCCGGCCATGCGCGAGCCTCGGGACGGCGTGGCCCCGGCTGCACGGCACGGGTGCCGCTACCGGAGACCCGTTGCCATGCCTCGTGCCGACAGCCAGGGCGCTGCCCGTTTTGCCCTTTCCCATGCCGCATCGCTGGCCGATGCCGGCGCAACGGACAGCGACCGCCCCGGACTGATCGCACGCGCGCACGCCCGCTCGGCGGAATTCGGCCTGGACGAGCGCCTGCTGCCCGAATACCAGCCACTCGGCGCGCGCGCGCTGCACGCGCTGGTTGACAGCAATCGCGCCCTGTACCGCCACGCCTTGCCGGTCATGGAGACGCTGCACGCACAGATTGCCAATACCGACAGCATGGTGCTGCTCACGGACCGCACGGGGGTGATCCTGCATAGCCTGGGTGACAGCGAGTTCGCCGCCCGGGCCCGGCGCGTGGCGCTGGCGCCGGGCGAATCGTGGTCCGAACTGAGCAAGGGCACCAATGCCATCGGGACGGCGCTGGCCGAGGCCCGGCCCACGGTGATCCATGCCGGCGAGCATTTCCTGCGTGCCAACCACCAGCTCACCTGCTCGTGCACGCCGATCATCGGGCCCGGCGGCGAGACCCTGGGCGCGCTTGACGTGAGCGGTGACCAGCGCGGCTTCCACAAGCACACCATGGCGCTCGTGCGCATGTCCGCGCAGATGATCGAGAACCACCTGTTCGCCAACCACTACACCGATGCCGTGCTGGTGCGTTTCCATGCGCGCCCGGAATTCGTCGGCACGCTGTTCGAGGGGATGGCGGCCTTCGCGCCGGATGGCAGCTTCCTTGGCGCCAACCGCAGTGCGCTGTTCCAGTTCGGCCTGCCTCCCGACCAGCTGATGGCTGGCGGCTTTGGCGGGCTGTTCGGGCAGCCGGTGGCGCGTGCCATGCAGGCGCGCGGCCAGGCCGCAGGGCACCTGCAGACCCTGGCGCTGCCGAGCCGCGTGCAGGTGTTCGCCCGTATCGAATACCTGCCGTCGGCCGCGCCCGCGCCTTCCGCGTCGGCACCGGACACCCCGGCCGCATTGCCGCCTGCGCTGGCGAGGCTCGACACCGGCGATGCGCGCGTGGCCGCCGTCCTGCGCCGCGTGCACAAGGTCAGCGGACGCGATATCCCGATCCTCGTGCACGGCCGCACCGGGACCGGCAAGGAGTGGCTCGCGCGGGCCATTCATGCGGCATCGCCGCGCAGCGGCGGCCCGTTCGTGGCGGTGAACTGCGCGGCGATCCCGGAATCGCTGATCGAGGCCGAGCTGTTCGGCTACGAGGACGGCGCCTTTACCGGCGCGCGCCGTCACGGCAGCACGGGCAAGGTGACGCAGGCCGACGGCGGCACGCTGTTCCTGGATGAAATCGGCGACATGCCGCTGGCGCAGCAGGTGCGCCTGATGCGCGTGCTGCAGGAACGCGCGGTCACGCCGCTCGGCGGCTCGCGTGCGGTCGCGGTGGATGTCCGCATCGTATGTGCCACGCACCGCGACCTGCGCGCGATGATCGCGGCAGGCACCTTCCGCGAAGACCTCTACTACCGCATCAACGCGCTCATGGTCACGCTGCCGGCCCTGAGCGAGCGCAGCGACCTGCAGGTGCTGGTGGCGCGCACCCTGTCGATGCAGCAGGCCGAAGCCGGGCCGCAGTGTCCGCAGCGCGTGTCCGACGCGGTCATGGCGCGCCTGCGCGCGCATGCATGGCCAGGCAACCTGCGCCAGATGGCCAACGTGCTGCGCACGGCGGCGATCATGGCGGAGGGCGAGGATGAGATCCGCTGCGAGCACCTGCCCGAGGAATTCGCCGACGAGATCGCCAACGAGATTGACGACGAGATTGCCAACGAGATCGCGGCACCCGTGCCGGCCACGGACGCGGTTGCGTTGCCACGGCCGTCCGCGCAAGGACGCATGCGCGACTGGGAGGCCGGCCTGATCCGCCAGGCGCTGGCGCGCCATGGCGGCAACGTCAGCCTGGTAGCGCGCGAGCTGGGCGTGTCGCGCAATACCATCTACCGGCGCCTGCGCGGCGCGCCGTAGCGCAGCGCTACAAGGCAGGCTGCATGGCAAGCCGCGCGGCCTCTTCGTCGCTGAACAGTTCCGAGCGCGTCAGGAAACGCTGACCGGTCCCGCTTTCCAGCGAGAACATGCCGCCCGCGCCCGCCACGACATCGATCACCAGCCGCGTGTGCTGCCAGTACTCGAACTGCGCGCGCGTCATGTAGAACGGCGCGCCGCCGATCTCGCCAAGGCGGACGTCGGCTTCGCCGACGATCAGGTCGCCAGCGGCGAAGCACATCGGCGCGCTGCCGTCGCAGCAGCCGCCGGACTGGTGGAACATCAGCGGACCATGCCGCGCGCGCAGCGCGTCGATCAGCGCCAGCGCGGCCGGGGTGGCGACGACGCGGGGCACGGGATCCGCAGTGTCGGCGTGGGCTCGCGGCATGGTCGCTGCCTCAGCCCGCCAGGTCGAGCACCACGCGGCCCTCGACCCTGCCTTCGCGCAGCCGGTTGAGCACATCGTTGACGTCTTCCAGCTTCGCCGTCGAGACCGTGGCCTTCACGTCGCCGTGCGCGGCGAAATCGAGCGATTCCTGCAGGTCGCTGCGCGTGCCGACAATCGAGCCCCGGATGGTGATGCCCTTGAGCACCACGTCAAAGATCGGCGTGCCGAAATCGCCGGGAGGCAACCCGTTGAGCGCGATGGTGCCGCCACGCCGCACCATGCCGATCGCCTGCGAGAATGCCTTGGGCGAGACCGCCGTGACCAGCACGCCATGCGCGCCGCCGATTTCCTTCTGCAGCCACGCGGCCGGGTCCGTGTCGCGCGCGTTGACCGCCACCTCCGCGCCCAGCCTGCGGGCCAGCTCGAGCTTGGTATCGTCGATATCGACCGCGGCCACGCGCAGGCCCATGGCCCTGGCATACTGCACCGCCACATGGCCCAGGCCGCCGATGCCCGAGATCACCACCCACTGGCCGGGACGCGTGTCGGTGACCTTGAGGCCCTTGTACACGGTGACGCCGGCGCACAGGATCGGCGCGATCTCGACGAAGCCCACCTTGTCGGGCAGCAGGCCCACGTAGTTGGGATCGGCCACGACATACTCGCCATAGCCGCCGTTGACGGAATAGCCGGTGTTCTGCTGCTTTTCGCACAAGGTTTCCCAGCCCTGCAGGCAGTGCTCGCAGTAGCCGCAGGCGCTGTACAACCACGGAATGCCGACGCGGTCGCCTTCCTTCACGCGGCTGACGCCGCTGCCCACGGCAGATACGTAGCCGACGCCTTCATGGCCGGGAATAAAGGGCAGCGTGGGTTTGACCGGCCAGTCGCCGTCGGCGGCGTGCAGGTCGGTGTGGCAGACGCCGGAGGCCTCGATCTTTACCTGGACCTGGCCCGGGCCCGGTTGCGGCACGGGTACTTCATCGATCGTGAGCGGCGCGCCGAATGCGCGCACCACCGCAGCTTTCATCATCGCTGGCATATCGACTCCTGGTTGGATGCGGTGCCCGGGGAGGGGGCACCGCTACGATCATGGCACGCGCTTCGCGGCACGGGGCTGTAAATTCACCAGCAAAGCGAGATGCCTTGAGCATCGTCAGAAGAAGCCGAGGGCGTTCGGGCTGTAGCTGACCAGCAGGTTCTTGGTCTGCTGGTAGTGGTCGAGCATCATGCGATGGTTCTCGCGGCCAATGCCGGACTGCTTGTATCCCCCGAATGCGGCATGCGCCGGATAGGCGTGGTAGCAGTTCGTCCACACGCGGCCGGCCTGGATGCCGCGGCCCATGCGGAACGCGCGTGCGCCATCGCGCGTCCATACGCCCGCGCCCAGACCATAGAGCGTGTCGTTGGCAATGGCCAGCGCTTCCTCTTCATCCTTGAAGGTGGTGACCGACACCACCGGGCCGAAGATTTCCTCCTGGAAGATGCGCATCTTGTTGTGGCCCTTGAACACGGTCGGCTTCACGTAGTAGCCGCCCGCCAGGTCGCCGTCGAACTGGTTGCGCTCGCCGCCGGCCAGGCATTGCGCGCCTTCCTTGCGGCCCAGGTCGATGTACGACAGGATCTTCTCGAGCTGCTCGGCCGATGCCTGCGCGCCAATCATGGTGCCCTTGTCGAGCGGATGGCCCTGGCGGATCGCTGCCACGCGCTTGAGCGCGCGTTCCATGAAGCGGTCGTAGATCGATTCCTGGATCAGCGCGCGCGACGGGCACGTGCAGACCTCGCCCTGGTTCAGCGCGAACATGGCAAAGCCTTCCAGCGCCTTGTCGAAGTAGGCGTCGTCAGCGGCCAGCACGTCTTCGAAGAAGATGTTGGGCGACTTGCCGCCCAGCTCCAGCGTGACCGGGATCAGGTTCTGCGAGGCGTACTGCATGATCAGCCGGCCCGTGGTGGTCTCGCCGGTGAAGGCGACCTTGCTGATGCGCGGGCTCGAGGCCAGCGGCTTGCCCGCTTCCAGGCCAAAGCCGTTGATGACGTTGATGACGCCCGGCGGCAGCAGGTCGCCGATCACCTCCATCAGCACGAGGATGGACGCGGGCGTCTGTTCGGCGGGCTTGAGCACCACGCAGTTGCCCGCGGCGAGGGCCGGCGCGAGCTTCCAGGTGGCCATCAGCAGCGGGAAGTTCCAGGGAATGATCTGCCCGACCACGCCAAGCGGCTCATGGAAGTGGTAGGCGATGGTCTCGGCGTCGATCTCGGAGATGCCGCCTTCCTGCGCGCGGATGCAGCCGGCAAAGTAGCGGAAGTGGTCGACGGCGAGCGGCAGGTCCGCGGCCATGGTCTCGCGCACCGGCTTGCCGTTGTCGATGGTTTCGGCAACGGCCAGCAACGCCAGGTTGGCTTCGATGCGGTCGGCAATCCGGTTCAGGATGTTGGCGCGTTCGGTGGTCGAGGTGCGGCCCCAGGCCGCCTTCGCGGCATGCGCGGCGTCGAGCGCGCCATCGACGTCTTCCTGCTTCGAACGCGGCACGCGCGTGAACGGCTTGCCGGTGATCGGCGTGATGGCCTCGAAATACTCGCCGCCCGCCGGCGGCACCCAGGCGCCGCCGATGTAGTTCTCGTATTGCTGCTTGTAGGGGTTGCTGACGCCCAGCTGGGCAATCTCGGCCATGTTCATGTCTCGCTCCGTCTTGTGAAGTCGTTGGTCGGCACGGCGGTGCGCCGCGCGCCTGGCAGACATCGCAAGAGGTGTGCCGGAGACCGGGACCGGCAGCGAGACTGGCGTGGAATCGGGGTTTCGGGTCTTTCAGGCGCCGATGCTGCGGCGCCGGCTGTGCCAGTGTGGTGGCGCAGTTGTTCCGCACTGGCGCAACTGTGGCAAAACGGAACAGTGGTGCCGTGGCCGCGTTGCGTCAGGCAGAGGCTGTGAGAGATTCGCCACTCCGGCGCGGGAACCTGCACGCGCGGGGGAGCCGGCACCCTGCTCGCTGCAACCGTCTGGCCGTCCTTGGCCTATGCTTGGATCGAAGCGGGGCCGGCGCTCCCGCGCAGGTTCGGACAAGGAGGCAATCATGTCGGTGAATGCACGGGCCGCACACCCATTGGCCATCTCCATGCTCGTTGTTGCGTGCCTGCTGGCTTCCTGTGCAACAGGCCGGGACGCGCCACCGCCCGAGCTGCAGCCCGCCGACGCGGGCCGCGTCATTGCAACACTGCGCGCGACCGGCGTGCAGGTCTATCAATGCAAGCGTGACCAGGGCGGCCGGCTGGTGTGGACGTTCAGGGCACCCGAGGCCAATTTGTACGATGCGTATGGCAAGCCCGCCGGCAAGCATTACGCCGGGCCGACCTGGGAAGCGACCGATGGCAGCAAGGTGACAGGCAAGGTCCTGCGGCAGGCGGCCAACGCGCGCGAGGCGGACAGCATTCCGCTGTTGCTGCTGCAAGCGACCAGCACCGGCGCCCCCGGCCTGCTTTCGTCCGCACGCTATGTCCAGCGACTCAATACGCAAGGTGGCGTGGCATTGCCGCAGGCGTGCAGTCAGGAAGGCATCGAGAATCGCATGCCTTACCGGGCCGATTACGTCTTTATCGACTGAGGAGGAGACCGTGATGCGCCTGCCTTTGCTCGGGGCGGTACTGGCTGCCGGCGTCATGGCGGCCGCTGCCTCCGTAGTCTGTGCCCAGGGCACGATGCCGCCGCGCATCCAACGCTACCCGGTCCCGGCGGGGTCGCATCCCCACGATGTCGCGCCCGCGCCCGACGGCACGGTGTGGTACACGGCCCAGTCCGTCGGCGAGCTCGGGCGGCTGGATCCGGCAACGGGCAAAACCACCAGGGTACCGCTCGGTCCGGGCGCTGCGCCGCATGGCGTGATCGTCGGGCCGGATGGCGCCGCGTGGGTCACGGACGGCGGCCAGAATGCCATCCTGCGGGTCGACCCCGCGACGCATGAGGCGAAGCGCTTCCCACTCCCGTCCGGGCAGGCCAATGCCAACCTGAATACCGCCGTGTTCGATACGCAGGGACACCTCTGGTTCACCGGACAGAACGGCGTCTATGGCGAACTCGATCCGGCCAGCGGGCGCATGCGCATGTTCGACGCGCCCCACGGGCGAGGACCATACGGCATTGCCGTGACGCCGGGTGGCGACATCTATTTTGCTTCGCTGGCCGGTGATTACATTGCCCGCATCGATGCGGCCTCCGGTGCCGCGCATGTCATTGCGCCTCCCGCGGCAAGGTCGGGGCCACGCCGCATCTGGTCGGACTCGAAGGGGGTGCTCTGGGTCAGCGAATGGACCGCCGGCAAGCTGGGGGCCTATGATCCCCGCACCGGCCGCTGGCGGGAATGGACCCTGCCGGGAGGGAGTCCTCATGCCTACGCGATATACGTGGATGAGCAGGACAAGGTATGGCTGAGCGACTGGGGCAAGAACGCCGTCCTGCGCTTCGACCCGCAGACCGGCAGGTTCGAGACCTTCGCCAGTCCGCGACCGGACGCCAATGTGCGTCAGATGCTCGGTCGTCCGGGCGAGGCCTGGGCGGCGGAATCCGGCACGGACCATTTGGTCGTGTATCGTTTCGGCGCGGGTGGGCCAAAATGAGCGAGTCCGTCAGCGAAATAACCGCGCATCACGCCTATGCCGGGTCGACCGGCCGGGCGGCAAGGAGCGGACCGCACCTGCGCTGCAGCACCAGCATCGGCAGGAGCGCCATCAGATAGGCGGCAGCGACCAGGACATAGGTGTACTGCAGTCCCGCCGCCTCGCTCAGCCAGCCCCCAAGCGAGATGCCGGCAATCGACGATATCTGCGACACGCTCTGGGTCATGCCGAGCAGATGGCCCTGTCGCGCATTGCCTGCCGTGCGGGAAATCAGGGCGGTCAGTACCGGCGTGGTGGCGCCCAGCAGCAGGCCCCACAGGAAATACACCGCGACAAATACCGCGATGCTGCGCGTGCACGCGGCCAACGTCATCAGCGCGGCGCACGCCGCCACCACGACTCCCATGCGGCGCAGCGTGTCGTCTGGCTGCCGTCTTTCGAAGTAGCGCGCACACGGCGCGGCCGACACGATGAAGCCCAGCGCCAGCGAACCGTAGCATAGCCCCACCACCCAATTGCGAACGTCGAATACCGAGCTGACATATAGCGAGAAGGGCGTCTGCGGGATCATCCGGCTCATCTGCAGCAGGCCGATGGTACCGAGCAGCATCAGTACCTGCGGCGTGCACCAGTCCTTGCCACGCGCCGCGCGGGTAGCCTTCGCGTCGCTGGCGGGCGCCGCTGCCGGCGGCACGGCCGGCAGGCACAGGGCGACGGCCGCCGCGCAGGACGCGCAAAGCGCCGCGGCGACGATATTGATCCAGAAGAAGGTGGCGAGGTCCAGGATCAGCCCGCCCGCCACCGCACCCATCAGCGAGCCGACGTTGGTGGAGACCTGCAGGAAGGCGAACAGCCGCCCGCGCCGCAACGGGTTCTCGATACTGACGCCGTAGGCCTGTGCCGGCGCGATGTAGCCGGCGCAGGCGCCTTGCAGGAAGCGCAGCATGAGTACGGTCCATACATCCTGTGCCCAGGCCAGCGCCAGCTGCGTCAGGCACAGCCCGGCCAGCGCGCGCAGCATCATCGGCTTGTGGCCGTAACGGTCGCCAATGCGGCCCCAGAAGGCGCTGGTGAGGACGATGCCGAGCATCGGGCCGACATAGACGGCGATGCCGGCGAAGCCGAACACAGGGTCGGAGCTGCTCATCGCGCGCAGGTGGATGGGCCAGAACGGGCCGCTCATCTCCATCGCGCCCATGGAGATGCATTGCAGCACGAACAGCAGCCGCACCAGCCGCGCAGTCTGCCGTGCATCGCCCGGATTCGCCTGGCCGGGGCCGCGCATCAGGCCGCGCCCGCTTGCCGCAACGGGTTGGCCAGCCCGTGCTGCAACCGGTAGTTGCTGTACCTCAGCATATGCATGCGCAGCAGCGAGCGGGTCGGCCACGGGTCTTCAAGGAAGATGCGGCGCTCATCGGCCCAGAATGCCGGCTCGATACGCGCCCGCACGGCATCGAACGCAGCGATGGTCTCCTCGCGCAGGATCTCCCAAAGCCGCGGTGTGGTGAAGCCATAGCGGTGAGTCAGCCCCAGCGCGAGCTCGTGCAGGTGGCTGACGAAGCAGGCATCGATCACGAACGTGCGCACCGGCTCGATCTCGCCTTCGAACACCGTGGGCAGGATGCCCGGCCACGTATAGGGCTGCAGCGTCAGGCCGCGTGCTGCCAGCAGCGGCGCGTAGGTGCGACCATCGCCGAAGTCGCGCACCAGCAGGCGCTGTGCCATGCCGTCGGCGCCAAACAGGACTTGCGTGTTCTGCTGGTGCGCTTCCAGCGCAATGCCGTAGAGCAGGTAGATGGCAATGACCGGCCGCGTCACGGTGCGTGCGTACTGGCGGAACCAGCGTTGCGCCGTGTCCTGTGGCGTTGCATCGCCGGTACGGGCCTCCACCAGTTCGGTGAACAATGGCCCGCGCCCGTCCGGGCGTTGCGCGAACAGTGCCGCCACCGTGACGGGCAGGCAGTCGTCATCGCGGGCAAAGGCCGGCACGCTGGCGCGGAATACCACGGACAGGTGCTTGCCCGGCGCGTCGTCCTGTGTGACGGCGTGCCGATAGTGCCAGGCCACCTCCTCGGGAAAAATCTCCAGCATTCGGCCAAAGCCGCTTTCCGTCTCAAGGATACGCTGGATCAGCGCGCTGATGCGCGGCCCCATGTGGATCGACTTCGCCTGCAGGCTGCGCTGTTCGCTGGTCATCCACAGCGCCACGGGCAGCTTGATGAAGGGGGCGGCATCCGGCGTGGCCGGCAGCACGGTGCGGAAGGACATGGTCGGCAGCGTCGGCAGGTCTGGCCCGTCCACGATCAGGATGCCATCGGCAATTTCCTTCGCGTAGGCAGATGTCACATGGGCTTCCAGGTGCCAGCCGTGGATCGGCATGGGCAGCCAGTCCGACTCCCGCAGGCCGCGTGCATTCAGCCTTGCCTTCCAGTCCCGCCACAACGAAGGGAACTGCCTCGCAAACCATGCCTGGCTGTCCTCGACGTGGGGCATGCGCTCCACATAGGCCATGTCGGCGCGCAGCGCGGCAATGCGAACCGGAACCCGGGCCTGGCACTCCGGCGAGAGCGCCAGCACTTCGTCGTCGCCGAGCCCGGGCTTGGCCTTCCAGGTCGGATAGTAGGGGTGGCCTTCCAGCGCGCCCCACTGGTCCAGCAGCATGGCGGCATCACGCGCGCTGAACTGCTGGCGCAAGTAGTCGGTCAGCCGCGCAGCATCCGCCGCGGCCATGTCGCGCCGCAGCGCCTCGGCCCAGCCTTGCCGGTGCGCGCGGACATTGGCGTCGTTGCGCAGGCTGTTGAGCATGTCAGCCTTCAGGCCATCGATACCGTCATCGCCAGGCTCGACATCAAAGCTTTCGCGCAGCACGTCGATCAGCGCCTCGTGTGTATCCAGTGGCGCACGCGTGCCGTCGGCGCGCAGCAGCGTGATATTGCCGCGGTTGATGAAGGTATCGGCGGGCGCTGCCTCGAGGTCATCGAAGAATACGATGGCCTGCTGCTTCCACAATGGGAACCATGCATGGCGTCCATGTGGGGCCAGCACTAGCCGGGTCTTGTCGAGGATGCCCTCGGCAAACAGGCAGCGGACCAGGCGGCGCAACGCATTGCGCCGCGAAAAGCCCAGGTCGGGCATGCCTGCCGGCGTGGAATCGTTCGGGAGAGGGCTTGCGGATTGTTGATTCAGCATGGTGGTTTACCGTGGCCAGTGTTCGGGAAAGTAGTCGAGCGCGGAGGCGCGCAGGCTCTCCATGTAGGTGACGTTCCAGTCGAAGATCTCGCGCAGGTGGGGGGTGTCAACGCCCAGCCGCCTGCCCATTTCCACCAGTGTCGCCAGTCCGTAGGCCACATCCTCCTGGAAGGCGCGGCAGGACTTGTCCATCAGGTACCCGCCACCGTCGGCCGGCACCAGCGGGGCTTCGATATCCGCGTAGGCCTGGTTGGTGCGCAGCACCGACAGCATGGTCGACGGGTCACGGATCTGCTCGCCGTAGGCTTCGACGATTTCCTGCCTGAGCGGCTTGACCGAAGACAGGTCGACGCCGAGCTGGCGCGTGACCGCATGGCATAGCCGCTGGCTTTCCTCGTCGGCGCGGGCCAGGAAGTACGCACCCAGTTCGGGGCAGTCGGTCCACCAGCAGAGAGGCGCGGGCAGGGGCCTGTCATGCCACTGTCCGTAAGGGCCGATCAGTCCGTAGATCACGGCGCTGTGCATGATCGGATTGCCGGGGGTCAGGGTGATCTCCAGGTAGCTGTCGAGCAGGCCCACGGGTGCTTCATAGAGCCGGCTCAGGTGGGCCAGCAGGGCTTGCCGTGCCGACTGCCGCTCGCGCGCATGGCAGCCGGCATAGAGCTGTTGCTTGGCGCCACCCATGCGCACGCTGACGCCGGGGTCCAGTGCGAATGCAGTATGTGGCACGTCCTTCATGCCCCAGATCACCGCGTTCGGCCGTTGCGCGAGTTCCATCTCGGCTAGCCAGTCGAATCCGCAGAAGCCCGGGATGGCACCCACGTAGACGGGCTTTTCCATTGGCAGGTGTGGTGCGATCTGTCGCAACAGCGCATGACGGACGTGGGCGGGCACGGTGATGACGACCACATCGGCATCATGCAAGGCGAGGATGGCATCGTCAGTCACCATGTCGGCACGGGCGCCGAGCGTCCCGCCGTCCGGCAGGAAGGCGGTCAGCACTGCGTCTTCCTGCCCGTGGCGCGCGGCGACGCGACGATTGCCCGTCAGGAGCTTCACGCGCACGCCCGGCAGTTGCGCGAACAGGATCGCATTCAGGTGTCCGGTGCGGCCGCCGCCGCAGACCGTCACGTTCAGCGGTGGCGCGCTCATGCGGCGTTCAGGCGCAGGACGTTCGGGGCTGCCTCGTGGTTGCAGGCCTTGCCGAGCCAGGCGTCAAGGCGCCGCCAGACTTGCGCGTCGAGCAGGTTGCGCGCGCGCAGCCAGTCTTCATCGAAGACCGTGTGCAAGTACTTTTCGCCGCCGTCGGCGACGGGCACCACCACGTTGCCGCGGACCTGGTCGTCATGAATGGCTTCCAGTGCCTTGTAGATGGCACCGCCGGTAGAGCCGCCCACCAGCAGGCCGGTCTGGCGAGCCAGGTAGCGCGCGGTCTCGAAGGCCTGCGAGTCGGTTACCTGCACGCCCATGTCGATGCAGCTGTAGTCGAGCACCAGGCCAACCGTGTCGCCCTGCGGCGTGCCCGTGCCGGACTGGTAGTAGGGGTGGCCCGGCATGCCGAACACGATGGAGCCGGACGGCTCGACAGCAATGGTTACCGCCGCGGGGTTGAACTGCTTCACGCCGCGCGCGATGCCGGTCATCGAGCCCCCGGTGCCGACGCAGCCGACAAAGGCATTGACAACCCCGGCCTGGGCGAAGGTTTCGCGAACGAACTCCAGGTAGCCGCCCGCATTGGCTGCATTGTCCGACTGGTTCATGAACACTGCGCCCAGGACCTGCGCGGCGATCTCCGCAGCCAGGCGCTGACGTTCCACCACAGCCACCTCGTTCTCTTCGAAATCGCCCCGCACGTAGCGGATCTCCGCGCCCAGCGCACGCATTACCGCGATCTTGTCCTGGGCGGCATGGTGATCCACCACGGCAATGAAGCGCAGGCCGAACTCGATGGCGGCCAGCGCCAGGCCGATGCCCGTGTTGCCGGACGAAGACTCGACGATCACGCCGTTCGGCCGGAGCCGGCCGGATTTCAGCGCCGCCAGCACCATGTTGCGGGCCATGCGGTCCTTCATGCTGCCGCCGGGATTGTTTTTTTCCACCTTCAGCAACAGCACCGAATCTTTTTCAGGGACGGGGATGCCCAGCATGGGCGTGTTGCCGATCAGGTCAGACACTTTCCTCAGGATCATCGAGACACTCCGGTTCATTGGTCGAGGGAGAAGCACACGTGGCCCGCTTCATTGCACTGCGCAACCACGCGCCGTGGCATGGGATGGCGGTGGAACTCGTTTTCCAGCAGATCCATCTGGTAGCCGGCGGTGTTGGCGTACACCAGCAGGTCGCCGGGGCGGGGCAAGGCGGCGAAAGTCAGCAGGCGGTTGGTCAGCACGTCTTCGTCCAGGCAGCTGTGGCCGGCGATATAGGCCTGCGTGGGCGGGGTGCCTTGCGCCGGCAGCGCGCCGGCGCTGACTACGGCAGGATCGGACAGGAACTCGGAGGCAAACCAGGTCTCGCAGGCACTGAAGCTGCTGCCTTCCACGAACACGACATGATGGCCATTGCCGAGTGCCTTGCTGCGCGTGACGCGGAATACGGTGATGCCTGCCTGGTCCGCCAGGCAGCGGCCGGGCTCGAGCGCCAGCGTGATGGCGCGCTTGCGCAGCCACGCCGCAATCGTCTGGTCTGCCACGCACGGTGCGTTGAGAAAAAGATCCAGCCAGGTGGCGGCATCGAGATCCCCGCCATACGGATAGAACGAAGGCGGCACGGTGCCATTGCGGTAGTGTTCCGGCCGCTGCGACCGCAGGAATTCGGCGCAGACCTCGGGATCCACATAGCGCACCGGCAGGCCGCCACCGATGTCGATCATCTTGAGGGGCAACCCCATGGAGGCTGCGGCATCCACGAAGGGGAGCAATTCGCGGAACGCCTGCGCCCTGGCTTCCCAGGCGTAGCCGCCCAGATGGAAGTGAAAGCCTTCGATAGCCAGCCGGTCGGTCGCAGCGGCAACGCTGCGCAGGCACTGCGCCACGGTATCCGCATCCATGCCAAAGCGGCTGGCGCGGGCCGAGGACGGACGGTAGCGCAGCAGCACGCGCGCGCGCCGGCCAGGCGGCTGCTGCCGCAGACAGGCCTGCAGGTCATCCAGCTCCTCGATGGAGTCCACCGAGACCAGCGCGCCGCGCGCAAGCAACTGGTCGTGGAATGCCGCCGTCTTTGCGGGTCCGGTGGCACACAGGCGCAGCGGGTCTGCGCTGGCGCGAAGGGCATCGCGCAGTTCATAGCGGCTGGACACATCGATGCCCGCGCCTGCCATCACCGCTGCCTTTACCAGTGCCTGCGACTTGTTGACCTTGGCGCCGTAGAAGATATCGCTTCGCACGCCATGCGCCGCCAGCACGGCACGCAGCGCCCCGACGTTGTTGTGCAGAGCGTGTGGCCAGATCACGTTCAGCGGAGAACCATATCGCTCCACGGCCGCCACCAGCGACTGCGGCGAGGTGCGGAGCATCCGCGCGATCACCGGGTCCCAGAATGGCGGCAATTGCGTGGGCGGGTGGGTCCGGTATGTTTCCGGCAGGGTGGGTACGGATTCATGGTCGATCCACATGGTCTGGTTCCGGCGGGGGCGTTGGTGATCAGCGATTCAGTGGGGGCCGTCTCAGAACTCGACCGTGGCGGACAGCAGCACCGTGCGCGGCGCGGCCTGCGAGAAGCCGCCCCAGGAGGTGACGCCCGACCAGTAGTCGCGGTCGAACACATTGAGGATGTTGGCGCGCAAGGTGGTGGCCTTGCCGGCGATGCGCGTGCGGTAGCGGGCCCCCACGTCGAACTTGGTCCACGACGGCAGGCCGGCAGTGTTGAGCTGGTTCACGTATTGCCGGTCCGTGTAGATCATGGCGCCGGTCACGGTCAGGCCCGCCACCCACGGCAGGTCCCATTCCGCGCCCAGGTTGGCCTGCACCCTTGGCACGCCGATGGCGGTCTTGCCAACCGCCGCCGGCGCGCCGGACTCGGTAATCTCGCCGTCGATCAGCGCCACGCCGCCAAGCAGCCGCACGCCGGGCGCGGCCTCGCCAAAGAGGTTCAGCTCCAGGCCGCGATTGCGTTGTTCGCCGTTGATCGAGAACACGTTGCCGGTCAGCTGGCCGCTCGGCTTGGTGATCTGGAACGCGGCGAGCGTGGCGGTAAAGCGCCCGAGATCCACCTTGGTGCCGACCTCATACTGCCGGGTCTTGTACGGCGCGAACACCTGGCCCGAATTGCTGGCGGTTGGCGGCGCCACATCGCCCTTGCTCAGGCCCTGGATGTAGTTGGCGTAGAAGGACACTCGCTTCCACGGCTGCACCACCAGGCCAGCCATCGGCGTGGTGGCGCTTTCGTCGTAGGACGAGGTCACCGCGCCTGCCGGACTGAAGTTGCGCGAGCGGATGCGTTGCTGGCGCACGCCCAGCGTCAGCAGCACGCGGTCGTCCAGGGCGGATAGGGTGTCGGCCAGCGAGAAGCCGGTCTGGTCGTTGTCAGAGACCCTGGGCACGCTGGCCGGCGCGGGCAGGTCCTGGGCCGGCCGCACCACCGGGTTGTAGAGGTTCGATGCCACTGGCGTGCCGGTGGTGTTGGCGCGGTCCAGGCTGTCGGCGTAGGCGCTAGCCTGGAAAGTCACGGCATGGCGCACGGGGCCGGTGTGGAAGCGGCCGCGCAGGCCGGCATCGTATGTGGCGCGATCGACCTTGAACTTGTAGTAGGTGGGCGTGCTCAGCGTATCGCCCTGCGCGTTGAGGATCTGCGGCGTGGTGCCGAACAGCCGCGAAAGCTGCGTCCAGCCGCCGCCGGCATCGGCGAAGACGGTGAGCTGGTCGGTGATGTCGTATTCCGTGCGGAACAGCAGCGATTCGTCGGTGCCGCGCGTCCACTCCCACGGCTGCGTGACATTGCGCCTGCCGTCCGGTGCCCCGGGGATGGACTGCAGCCCGGGCCCCATGATGAAGGCGCGGCCCGGCGCATCGAGCTTTTCCTGCTGGCCGATCACGTCCAGCGAAGCGCGCAGCCGCTTGCCCTGATAGTCCAGGGACAATGCGCCGATGGCGGCCTGGCGAGACTGGTTGTCCATGGGCGTGTCGCCCTGGTAGTAGCTGCCGTTGAAGCGCACGCCCCATTCGCGCGACTCGCCGAAGCGGCGGCTCACGTCTACGTGTCCACCCAACTGCGTGTCCGATGCGTAGCTGGCCGTCACGGAAGCCAGGTCCTCGTGCGCGCGCTTGGGCACGATGTTGATCACGCCGCCGACGCCGCTGTTGGGGGACATGCCATACAGCATGGCGGCCGGACCCTTGATGACTTCCACGCGTTCCACATAGTCGGTGAAGACGCGGTAGTTCGGCGCTACGCCGTACAGGCCGTCGAAGGCGATTTCGCCGGTGTTGCCTTCGCCGACAGGGAAGCCGCGGATGTAGAAGTTGTCGATATTGCCGCCGGGCAAGCCGGTGAAACGCACCGATGGGTCCTTGTTGACCGCGTCGGCCACGGTCGGCGACTGCTGATCCTGGATCATCTGCGCGGTGTAGCTGCTGACGTTGAATGGCGCCTTCATGATGCTGGTGTTGCCTAGCACGCCGAGGCGCGCACCACGCGCGACCTGGCCGCCCGCATACGGCGCCGGCAGGTCTTCCGGCGAAGCGTCGGCCGTTACCCGGACCTCCGGCAGCGTCTGCGCAGGAGCGTTGCCGGCATCCTGAGCCAGCACGGGATCGATGTTGGCCAACGCCAGCAGGCCGGCTACCGCCAGCGATGGTGCCAGCGCACGTGCCGACGGCAGAGCCGGACAGGGGGTGGATGGCGACGGCAGGCGTGGTCTTCTGATGATGTTGCTGCGGATTGCTGCGGCAGTCTGACCGGAGACCGGCATGGTTCAAGCTTCCTTAGGTGTCCCTGCCGCGCGATCTGCAAGGATCGGTTCGCATGGGACGGGTTGGTCGGCAGTGCCGAAGTGGAGTAAAGAGACTATTGTAAATGAGAAGCGTTATCAAGTAGATTGTGAGGACATTTTGATCTGCTTGAAACTTGCTGGCGACTGGAGATGTCGCTGGCATGGCCAGATACCAACCATTCGCAGACACCATGAACGAGATCTCGCAGATGCCCGTGTCGATGCCGGAAGCCGGCAGCTATGTCGTCACCCTGCAGCCGGTATCCTTTTTCCGGCAGTCAGAGCAGGTCGACCTGGAGGGGGTATGGATGCTCACCGAGCTGATCGCCAGCGACGGTTGCTGGCTGGCGCCCATCCCGGTGGAGGCATCGCACGGCATCGTGATGGACGGAAATCACCGCTTGCGTGCCGCCATGCGCCTTGGGCTCAAGCGCTTGCCATGCATCCAGCTGTGCTATGGCGATCCGCGCGTTTGCGTGCGCGACTGGAACTCGGGGAAGCCATTCGATGCCGGTTGCATCCTGCGAACCGTGGCTTGCGGCGGGCTTCTTCCGCACAAGAGCACGCGGCATTTCTTCGAGCCATCGCTGCCGGGAACGTCGATTCCCTTGGGACGACTGAGGGATTAGGAGGACAGGGTGGGTGCCAGCCCGTGGCGGCTTTGCCTGGCGGGGCTGGCATGGGTGTGGCACGGCACCAGGCGTTCCAGGCGCCCGGTAGGCTCAGGCAACCGCCAGGTGACGAGCTTGCGCAAGCTCACCGGCGCCGCCGGTCGCCGCCATACGAGTCCACAATGATCATCGTGCGATCCAGCACGCCCTGGTCGTCGAAGTAGACGCTGAAGTGGGCCGGCTGGTAGCCGCTTGCGTAGAGCCGGTACGACCATGCCTCGCGCTTCATCAGCGGGTAGTACTGGACGGGCTCGCGCGGCAGGCCGAAGCGCTCGGCCACGTCGCGCTTGGTCCATACCCCTGGCCTGGCCTCGTAGATCGTTTGCTCGGTCAACATCTGGCGGAAGTTCACGAGCTTTCCGTTGACATCGAAATCGGCGGCGTAGACCTCGTATCCCAGGGGCTGATGCGAATAGATCCAGCGCGTGGTGCCATCGGCGAGCTTGTAGACCTCGGTGGGCTCGCCGAAGGTCGCACGCACGGAGCTTTCGGGGCTTCCTGCCATTTTCTGCGCGGTCTGGACCGGTTGCAGCGTCGCACATGCGCCCAGCGCCACTGCGGCGCCTGCTGCCCAACTGGCTAAGCGATATGACATGGCTGTTCCCCACTGCTGAAATGCGCCGGTTCATTCGGCCGGTATTCAATCGAGGCATCGTCCGCCTACTACATTCCGGACCCGGCCCCTGCTCCGCCAGTCCCGCCCGCGCCACCGCCGGTCCCGCCCGTGCCGGGCGTCGGCTGGAATCCGGGAGCGCTTGCGCCGCCCGCCATGCCGGATCCGGACGCGGTGCCGGAGTCTTCCCCGTCTCCGCCGCAAGCGGCGAGCATGAATGCGGCAAGCAGCGCCGCAAGAATTCGACTCGACATGATGTTCTCCCGGCGTCGCATCGATGAAATGGTTCTGGCATTTCCAGGGCGTTACGGCGAATTCTGGTACGTCTGACTAAACGCCTGGCGGCCAGCATTTATTCCGTTCGGGGCTGCCGCAAATGACGAAAGGCCATGCCTGTGCGCATGGCCGCGGGTGTCACTGCCGACAAGGGTTCGATGATGCCCGTCTCAAAAGGAAAAACCCCGCACAAGGCGGGGTATCCGGTTCGTGTCCCGTGCTCCGGGGCGACGTTACTGCGGGCCGAGCTTGCGGATCAGCGCGTCGAGCTGCTCCATCTCATCCCGGGTCAGGTCCGTCAGCGGCGCACGCACCGGGCCCGCGTCATGGCCGACCAGGCGGGCCCCAGCCTTGACGATGCTCACGGCATAGCCCTGGCGGCGGTTGCGGATATCCAGGTAGGGCAGGAAGAACTCGTCGAGCAGGCGGCCGATGGTGGCGTGGTCATCGGCGGCAACGGCGCGGTAGAACTCCATCGCGGTGCGCGGGATGAAGTTGAACACGGCGGACGAGTACACGGGCACGCCCAGCGCCTTGTAGGCCGCGGCATAGACTTCTGCGGTCGGCAGGCCGCCCAGGTAGGCCAGGCGGTCGCCCAGCTTGCGGCGCACGCGCACCATCGCTTCGATCTCGCCAACGCCGTCCTTGAAGCCGATCAGGTTGGGGCAGCGGTCCACCACGCGTTCCAGCAGGTCGGCGCCGATGCGCGAATTGGCGCGGTTGTAGACGATCACGCCGATATTGACGGCCTTGCAGACCTCTTCGATGTGGTTGGCAATGCCTTCCTCGCAGGCCTCAGTCAGGTAGTGCGGCATCAGCAGCACGCCCTTGGCGCCCAGGCGCTGGGCTTCCTGCGCATACGCGATGGCCACGCGGGTCGGGCCGCCGGCACCCGCCAGGATGGGCACCTTGCCTGCGCAGGTTTCGACCGCGGTGCGGATCACGTTGGAGTAGTCGTCCGGCGTCAGCGAGAAGAACTCGCCCGTGCCGCCGGCGGCGAACAGTGCCGATGCGCCATAGGGCGCCAGCCATTCCAGGCGCTTGACGTAGGTCTCAGGGCGGAAGTTGCCCTGCTGGTCGAAGTCGGTGATGGGGAAGGACAGCAGGCCTTCCGAAATGATCTGCTTCAGTTCTTGCGGTGTCGTCATGTCTCTCATCCTGGCGCCGGGACCGGCAATGGGTGATGGATCGGGCAGGGCGGCTTCCGCGTTCCTGCTAGGCGTTATCAATGTACGTCATCGTACAACTAGGCGCAAGTAGACAAGTGGCAATGAAGCGAATTCCGGGAAAACCACGGGATCTTCCTCGGGAAGGAGACGGCATGAAAAGTAAGGCCTGTAAGGAAAGAGAAGGGCTGCTGCGGATCAGCCGGAGGATTTAGGGTAAACGCGCACTACGGCATGCCAGTCGTATCCTTATAATCTCAGTCATACGACGACATATGTCAATCGGCAGAATTGCGGATCCTTCAACGGCGCCCTGGTGTTCGTCGGGGTCCACGCGCTGGTCACGGTGCTGAGCTACCTGGTGATCGTCAAGGACATCCGCCGCGTGGAACTCAGGCACCCGCAATAACCGCAGGAAGCACAGCATGTCAGAACACGATTCGCGCGCCCCGGCCGCCCAGCCAGTCCAGGCTCCGCTCTATATCCGCATCCATCCGGAAGACAACGTGGCCATCGTCGCCAACGATGGCGGCCTGCCGGCCGGCACGGCGTTCCCGTGCGGGCTGGTCCTGCGCGAAGCCGTGCCCCAGGGGCACAAGGTCGCGCTGTCGGACCTGAAGCAGGGCGATGCGGTGGTGCGCTACAACGTGGTGATCGGCTATGCGCTGAAAGACCTGCCGCGTGGCACCTGGGTCAACGAGCGCGTGATCGAGATGCCCGTGGCGCCGGGCCTGACCGACCTGCCGGTCGGCACGCGCGTGCCGGCGCCGCTGCCGCCGCTCGAAGGCTATACCTTCGAGGGCTTCCGCAATCCGGATGGTTCGGTCGGCACGCGCAATATCCTCGCCATCACCACCACCGTGCAGTGCGTGTCGGGCGTGGTCGAGCATGCCGTGCGGCGCATCCGCGAAGAACTGCTGCCGTGCTATCCCAATGTCGACGACGTGGTCGGGCTGGAGCACACCTACGGCTGCGGCGTGGCCATCGACGCGCCCGATGCCGTCATCCCGATCCGCACGCTGCGCAATATCGCGCTCAATCCCAATTTCGGCGGCACCGCGATGGTGGTCAGCCTGGGCTGCGAGAAGCTGCAGCCGGACCGCCTGATGCCGGCGGGCACCATCCCGATTCAGACCGGCGCGGGCGAGGTGCAGGTCGGCGTGGTCTGCCTGCAGGATGAGCAGCACGTGGGTTTCGCGTCGATGATCGCGTCGATCATGACGATGGCCGAGACTCACCTGGAGCGCCTGAACGCACGCCGGCGCGAAACCTGCCCGGTGTCGGACCTCGTGGTCGGCGTGCAGTGCGGCGGCAGCGACGCGTTCTCCGGTGTAACGGCCAATCCGGCCGTGGGGTTTGCCACCGACCTGCTGGTGCGTGCCGGCGCCAGCGTGATGTTCTCCGAAGTGACCGAAGTGCGTGACGGCATCGACCAGCTCACCGCGCGTGCCGCCACGCCCGAAGTGGCCGAGGCGATGATCCGCGAGATGGCCTGGTACGACCGCTACCTCGAACGCGGCCGCGTGGACCGCAGCGCCAACACGACCCCCGGCAACAAGAAGGGCGGTTTGTCGAACATCGTGGAAAAGGCGATGGGCTCGATCATCAAGTCGGGCAGCGCGCCGATCACTGGCGTGCTGTCGCCAGGCGAGAAACTCAGGCAGAAGGGGCTGATCTATGCGGCCACGCCGGCGAGCGACTTCATCTGCGGCACGCTGCAGCTGGCCGCCGGCATGAACCTGCACGTGTTCACGACCGGACGCGGCACGCCCTACGGCTTGGCCGAAGTGCCCGTGATCAAGGTCGCGACGCGCAGTGACCTGGCGCGCCGCTGGCATGACCTGATGGACGTGAATGCGGGCCGCATTGCCACGGGCGAAGCCACGATCGAGGACGTGGCCTGGGAGTTGTTCCACCTGATGATCGATGTGGCCAGTGGCCGCAGGAAGACCTGGGCGGAGCACCACAAGCTGCACAACGCGCTGGCGTTGTTCAATCCGGCGCCGGTGACCTGAGGCGGGGGCTTCTCACGTCTTTCACGACGATTGTCAGCCCAAGTAATTCGCTTGACAATTCGGCCGTTTCTCTTGATTGAGCCGAATCCAGCGAATCACTTTATTTTGTGTTGCATCGCTAACTTCTCGCGGAAACGAGCTTGCTTTAGCTGTGAGCGTGCTGGCGGCGTATTCTTAGGAACACTTGTGCGCACCGGCTGAGGCTGCTGATCGCGCGCGGGCGCGTCCGTTACACTGTCTTTGGACGAGCGTTATTGTCACTTGCGTATTTGCGACGATGGCATTGGATTCCCGCGAGACTCGGCGCCACGACCCGATGCCTTCGGCCTGCTCGGCATGCGTGAACGGGTCCTGCAATTGGGCGGCCTGCTGACTATTGAGAGCACACCCGGTAACGGCGTTGCCGTCACGGCAAAGGTACCAGTGTCACGAATCGTGGTGACGAGCTGAGACCTCCGCAGAGGGCTTCCAGCTTCGCTGGCCAAAGAACCAATTTATCCGCTGCTTTTGACGACATGACCGCACCGGGCTCAGGAAGCGGGGCGGGCCCGCCAAGGTGGCTCAAGGTTAGAAGGTCTTGGAAAGGGACGCCGTGTTGTTGCCGACGTTGTGGTTGTAGCTGTTCGTGTAGAACGAGTCCTAGCGTCTTGCGCGGACGCTCGTTAAGCCGCCTCGCTCAGGCGTTGATCCAGGCGCGCGCCTGCTCCAACTCGTTGACGTGGAATGCCTTGACTTCGGCCTTCGTAAAGAACCGCGCCAGATGCATCGAAGCGCGGATCCAGCCCGCGTCGGCCACGACGGCGGCGCGCGTGATCCTCCGGGCCACGGAAACGCCGAGCGTCATGTCGGTCCATAGCGCCTTTGGCTCAATGCCGGTGAAATGCTCGATGCGTTCGAGCACGCGGGTTTTGCCGTTCAGTTCGAGATCACCACGCATGCGCTCGATGGCCTCGCGCAGATCGTGGTCGGTGATTTTGCCTTCGACGGAAATTTCGATGACCGGGGAATCAGGGGCAGTGTGATACAAAATCATGGTAGGACCTCTTGGCTAGGGGCTGGAGAATCTGTTCCTCCAGCTACACGCGCGTCGTCTGGATATGCCTGCTTCCAGGTGAGTAATCAATTGGGCAGGTAGTCCTATTCCACCTGCCGCCCCAAGAGCATTCAGGATCTCATTCGGATTTATCGAAGATGCCGGCTTCGAGATCTTCCCTGAAATGCTGAAGCCAATCGGTTTGATAGCCGATGGGGTATTCCCTTGTGACTCGTGTCGTTCGTCTGGTTACCGTGACGTAGCCCTGTAAGCCGAAGTTCTCGTCGCCCTTTGGGTCAGTTGTATCCGTTTCCAGGAGCTCAAAATCACCTGCTGCCAGACCATTACGCTGCAATACCGCAAGAAAGTTCTGTTGTTCATCCGGTTCGATCAGTCGCATCCTCGGCCCCTCCCTGTTCAACGGGGCGAAAACTGGAACTCTTTTCAATGATTCCATCTTCATGTCAGCCCTCCTACGTGTGTGCAGCCATGGGTGATGCCCACCGCCCGCTCGGCTTACATCACGTCACCTTGACCTCAATGCGGCTCGGTTGCGCGGAATCGGCTTTCGGGATGCGCAGTTTGAGCACGCCGTGGTTGAACTCGGCGACGACATTTTCGGGATCTAGTTCCTTGGATAGTGTGAACACGCGCCGGTAACGGGGCAGGGAGACCTCCGCGTAACTGGCTTCCATGCCTTCCGGCAGATCCAGAGCGACTTCGCCCTTGATGGTCAGGATATCGCCTTGCACCTGCACGACCAGCTTGTCCTTGGGCACACCCGGAAGGTCGGCGTACAGGGTGATGCCTGCGGCGTCCTCGTACACATTCACTGGCGGCGTCAGTGCCGCTTCAGTGTTGCCAGTGTCGGCTTGCTTGGTGACAGCAGCATTTGTTTTCGTGCGGGCGCCATATTCTGACGTCTCCGGTTGCAATGGTAAGGCTTCGCTTGGGGATTTCAAGTTCTTGATTTGACTGATATTCGCCATCATTCTTCCGGGGGAGAAGGGCAGCCCTCGAGACCGGAAAAGGGGAGCACGCATGGAGTTCCACGACTACTATAAGACGCTGGGGGTGACACGCGATGCCACGGCGGAGGACATCAAGAAGGCGTTCCGCAAGCTCGCGCGCAAGTTCCATCCGGACGTTTCCAAGGAGTCGGATGCCGAGCTGCGCATGAGGGAGCTCAACGAGGCCTACTCTGTGCTCTCCGACCCGGAAAAGCGCGCTGCGTACGATCAGTTGGGTCGCGGCTATCAGCCCGGCCAGGAGTTCCGTCCGCCGCCGGACTGGGACACCGGTTTCGAGTTCTCCAGTCGGGGCTTCTCGCCCCAGGAAGAGGCCGATTTCAGCGACTTCTTCGCCGAGCTGTTTGGCCATGTGGGGGACAGACACCGCGGCTTCCATACACACGGTGGCAGCATCCAGTCACGCGGTGTGGATCACCATGCGAAGGTGCGGCTGGACCTGGAGGACGCCTTTACCGGCGCCACCCGTCAACTTTCGCTGCGGGTGCCAAGCATGGACGCGCAGGGCAGGGTGCAGTTGAGGAGCCGGACCCTCAGCGTGAAGATTCCCAAAGGCGTGAGCGAGGGGCAGCTCATCCGTCTGGTCGGGCAGGGGGCGCCGGGGATCGGCGGAGCACCGGCGGGGGATCTTTTTCTCGAGGTGCATTTCAATCCGCACGATCAACTGAAGGTGAAGGGGCGCAATCTACACCTCACCCTGCCGGTGGCGCCATGGGAGGCGGCGCTGGGGGCGGTGGTGCCCATCGATTTACCTGGTGGCGAACTGAAGGTGCGCATTCCCCCTGGCGCCCAGAGCGGCAGCGAGCTACGCGTGCGCGGCAAGGGCATTCCCGCCAACCCACCTGGCGATCTGCTGCTGGACATCCAGGTGGTGTTGCCGCCGGCGAACACCCCCAAATCGCGGGAGCTTTATGAAACCATGGCGCGGGAATTGACCTTTGATCCGCGCCCGGACAGGAGAGCCTGACCCATGTCTGATAATGACGTTCTCATCGCCTACCGGATGGACGATGCTTGGCTAACTCTGGAGCAGGTGGCGGCAGCCTGCATGGTAGAACCAGAGTGGCTCAAGCGGCATGTAGATGAGGGCTTGTTTCCCCATGCCGTAAGTGTCGCTGGCGTCTGGCGGTTTTCCAGCGCCAGCCTGCTACGGGCGAGGCGCATGCGTCAGTTGGAGCGTGACTTTGAAGCCGTCCCGGAACTTGCCGCTTTGGTGGCCGACCTGCTGGAAGAAATGGATGATCTGCAAGCGCGGATGCGTTGATGATGCTCGCGTCAACAGCAAAGCCCTCGCCTTGAAAGATGCAGGATCGCTTCGACTTCGGCTCGCCACACCTAGTAGCCTGAGGCGTTGCTCATGCGCTTAACAGGTGCTGAAGTACCCTTCGCACAAACGGCACACTTTCCGTCTCTGCGGGTGAAGTGCTGTTTGATTTCACAATCCAGAAGCCGCGTGCCATTTCATTAGTTTTTCGGGCGTTGGGCGCCCGCTTCCAGCCCTTTTTTCCCATTACTGCAACTGCGGACGGATTTGTCCCAGCCAACGAATGAGTACGAGCTTGTAGGGGAGGACGGGCCGGCAACGGCGCGTCCTTACCCGACTCAGTTGGCGCTCGGACCGGACCTGCAGCAACATGGCCTGCGGCCAAGACCGACCTGACGCAATTGCGTGCCTTTGCCGATGCCCACGTTCGCTGATGATGTGCCGTAGCGATCCGTCGGACCTGCGGGCGCTGTTGTACAGGTGACGTGGCGCCTTGTCGACCCAAGCCAGATGGCTCAGAACGGACCCGTTGCGGTCGTACGACCGTGTGTGACCACAGCGACAGCTTCCAGGTGATAACGGCCATTTGGCAGGCCCTAGTTGGAGGTCCCTCGTCATCCGTTTTTGCCGTTGTCGATGCCAACCTTGAGAGTGATGGCGCCATGCATCGCTGCACTCCGGTCAAAGCCGATGCCACCTTCCATTTACGCGACGATCACGTCTGGATTGATGACAAGACCGCAGTCAACGGCGCAAACCACACGGTCGACCTTATAGCTGCCGTCCGGCTTGACTGTCACCTCGGCAACCTGCGCGATGTAAGTGTTGAACGACTCATGCACGGCAATGCCACGGCCGCGCCGTTCCCCCGCGGCTCTGCGCCTGAGCGGTTCGCCCAGCCGGCCTTGTCGCAGCCAACTCCATAACCCGCTCGCAGACGCGGTGCCTTCGACAAGAGGTCACGGCGGTAGTGGTCGGGATCCTTGCCGGCAACGATCGCGGCCTCGTCGATTAGTCCTCCTGACACGAAAGCATTGCAAGAGTGGCCTACCGAGCGCCACTAACCACTGCTCCAGGCTGTCGCACTGAAAAGCGTCGGCTGACTCATCAGCCGTGATTGTCCGAGACCAGATGTACAGAATTCCGTTCCGTGGCTGGAACATGATGGACCATGGCGCGGTCTTTCTCGCGGATTCGTCGGCAATTAGACTTGGATCGTTCGATAGCAAGACCAAAGCGCGGCGCATGTTCCGAAGCGCCTCACAAATCGACACCACAAGAACTAGATGCACGGAGGAGCCAATTTTGGAAGACTTCAGAGCAAAGGCGATTGCTTGGAATTTCATTCTTTTGTCCGCGCTTTGCTTCGGCAAGGTATATGCGGAGTCAGGTGTGCGGGTGTTCGGCATTGTCGATGCAGGCGTCGAAGTGAGCAGCGCAGGCAAGGGTACGCAGACGCGCGTGGTCTCCGGTGGAGATGCGGGTAGTCGTTGGGGTATCGATGGGACCGAGGACCTCGGTCAGGGCCTCAGCGCCACGTTCCGTCTGGTGGGTGGCTTCAGTGCGGACGATGGGCAGATGGGCCAGGGCGGCCGCCTGTTCGGCCGCGAGGCGGCGGTGGGTCTCATCAAGCGGGACGCCGGCAGCTTGCTGCTGGGGCGTCAGCCAACGCCCGTTTCGCTGACCAACTCCTTTGTCGATGCCTTCTACTGGATGGGCAGCGGTGGTCTCATTTCGCTGACCCGCAGCGGCGCGACGGCGGCCCAGCAAGTGATTCCGCAGGTCGTCTCCGCGCGTGCCGACAATGCCATCAAGTACTACTCGCCCGAAGAGTGGAAATCGGTGTCGTTCTCGGTGCTGGTGGCACCAGGGGAGAAGTCTCCGCAACTGGGCAGCACCTACGGTGCATCGGCACGCTTTCTCCAAGGACCGTGGGACTTGAATGCTGCCTGGGGTCGGCAGGAGGCCGGCACCGGTGCCACGGGCCAGATCACTTCCTATTCGCTGGGTGGCAGCTACGATTTTCATCTGGTGAAGCTCTATCTGGGCTACACCGACGAAAAGAACTCCTGCTCGACCTGTACCGGAGCGTTGACCCGTGCCACGGACAGCTTCAAGGCGACGCGGAGCGAGTTCAGTCTGGCTAACGTGGGTGTCCGTGTTCCCATCGGCCGCTTCACCGCCATTGCCCAGGCGGCCTACGTGAACGACCGCTCCGCATATCAGGTGGATCCCGGCAACAGGAACGCGTGGTGGTTCGCCGTGGGCGGCGAGTATGCGCTGTCGCGTCGCACGACGTTGTATGGCTCTGTCGGCACGATCGAGAACCGCAACGGGTCGATGTATGCGCTGGGCAGCGGCGGCGTGCAACAGCCCGCCAATTCCGTCGGTGCCGGAAATCCAAGGTCGACGGCCGGCAATATCGGCATCAAACATCTGTTCTGAAACCGGGGCATACGCCCAGCATTCTTGCGAGAGTCCAATCCAATGAATGTCGTCACCACAACATCTTGCACACGTTGGTCGCCCATGAGCGCGGCGTCGGAAGGCGACGCATTTCATGCCGGGCTGATCGGCAAGGAGTACACCGATGCGTATACGCTCGGACTAGCCCGGCTACAGGCCCATGGGCAGATCCGATCGCGCATCAGTTCGCATAACCAGGCGTTCTTTGTGATGGAGGGCAAGGGCGTCGCTTCGCTCGCCGGCGCGCAGAGCGCGTTTTGCCAGGGCGCGGTCATCAAGATCCCCCGAGGTGTTCGCCATGCAATTCGCAACGCGGAGGCCACGCCCATGTGGCTTCTCGCCATCCATGACACGCCCATGGCACTGGAGGCTGACGCCTCCGGGCCCGATCAAGCACCGGACCTGGCATGTCGCCGCGAAGCAGAGCCGATGGCGAAGCACGCCCCCGAAGTCGTGAATGCCGACGCGATGGCCTGGAGAGCCTTCGAGGCGCCAGGTGTCCAGGGCTATGAACTGAAGCCCATGCTTGTCGGCGAGGAACATTCCGATGCCTATAGCGTTGACCTGATGCGCGTCGCGGCCGGAGGCTTTTCCGCGGCGCATACGGATCTGGGCCGGCATGCCTTTGTCATTCTCGCGGGACAGGGGCGCCTCACGGTCGATGGCGAACCCATCGACTTTCGGCAGGGCGACATCGTGAAGGTGCCGACAGGGTCTTTGCATGCGGTGCATAACGTGGGCGGCGACCCGTTGGAGTTTCTCGCGATCTACGATCCGCCGCGTCGCCGCAAGGCTGGCTGAGTCGGCCATGACAACCCTCTGACCTGGAGTGAACATGAGCAAGCACGCAAGCCGGCCGCTGGCCTGGAAGGTTACCGGCGCGATCCTGGCGCTTTGCGCTTGCCTGACGGCGCACGCCGAAGACTGGCCGGCCCGGCCGATAAAGCTGGTGGTGCCGTCCACGCCCGGCTCGACCCCGGACGTCCTCGCACGTATCGTGGCCGATGCATTGCACACCAGGCTCGGCGCGACCCTGGTGGTGGAAAACAAGCCGGGTGCGGGCGGTGCGATCGCCGTGAATGTTATCGCGAAGGCGCCTCCCGACGGCTATACGATCGGCATCACACCTCCCGGGCCGATTGGCGCCGACACCATACTGCAAAAGCGTCTGCCCTACCAACCCGGCAGGGACCTGGCGCTGGTGTCGCTCGCCGTCACCCAGGCCAATGTCCTGGTCGTACGCAGTACGCTCGAAGTGAAGGACCTGGGGCAATTGATGGGGCGGCTCGCTAAGGAGCCAGGGAAATACACCTATGCCGCGATCGGCGCGGGCTCCGTCAACCGCCTCTGCATGGAGCTGGTTGCGCAGCGAAGCGGTGCGCGCATGACGCGGGTTGCCTATTCCGGCACGCCCCAGGCCATGCTCGCGGTAATCAGTGGCGAAGTCGACATGGCGTGCCTGCCGGAGCAGGCAGTCTCCGCGCAGGTGCAGGCGGGAAAGCTCCATGCTCTCGCGGTGGCGTCGGCAAAGCGATCATCCGTGATGGCCAATGTGCCGACGCTCGACGAGCTTGGCATGCCCGGCGTCGAGGCAAACGCCTGGATGGGGATCATCGCGCCGGCCGGCACGCCGGTCCAGATCATCAGGCGCCTGCAAGGCGAGATCGCACGGGCGTTGTCCCAGCCGGACGTTCGCGCAACGCTGCATACCCAGTTCATGGAGGCGGTCGGCTCCACGCCGGAGGTATTTGCCCGGACCGTCCAGGGCGATGTCGAGCGCTGGAAGCGCCTGGTCCGCACGGGAAAGGTCGCCGTGGACTGATCGCGACCCCCGCACGTCGCTATCGTGCCGCCGACGTGCCCGACCGCGGACCGCCGGCCTTGCCCAGATCCACGAATCGCTCGCAGAGAAAATCCACGAAGGAACGGACCTTCGGAGATACCGTTCGATGCTGTGGGAACACGGCATGGATATCGCGTTTGCCGCGTCCCCACCCAGGCAACACGTGAATCAGCGTGCCGGCCGCGAGATCTTCCTGGCAGAGATAGTCGGGCAGCCAGCCGATGCCGGTGCCATTCAGCAGCACAGTGCGGATGGTGCTGGTGTCATTGGCCGAAAAGCGCGTATGGACCCGCACGGATTCGGTCTCGGCATCCTTGTCCATGCGCCATTCAACGTTGCCGGCAAAAATATCCAGGAGGGCGTGTCCGACAAGGTCCGCCGGAACCTCTGGTGTTCCATGTGCCTTGAGGTAGGCCGGCGTGGCCACCAGCTTCAGTGCCACGGTGCCCAGCCGTCGCGCGGCCAGACGGCTGTCTTCAAGTTCCCCCGTCCGGATGACCACGTCGATCTCCTCGGCCATCGGCTCGACCTTGTGGCTCGTGAGCGTCAGAGCAACGTTCATCTCCGGATAGCGCGTCAGATACTCAGCGATGAGCGGCGCGAGCATCCACTGCCCCGGCGTGACGGGCGCGCTGACGCGCAACAGTCCCCGTGGTGTGAGCCTGACCTGCCCGACCTTCTGTTCCGCTTCCTCGATACTGGAAAGGATGCGGTGTGCGTCCTCGGCGAACAGCAGGCCGGTTTCGGTCAGGGCCAGTTTCCGGTTGGTTCGATAGAGCAACGCGACGCCCAGGTGCTTCTCCAGTCGGGTCAGGCTTCGGCTGACCGACGACTTCGGCATGCCCAGCACATTGGCCGCAGCGCTGAGACTCATCAGTTCGCTGATTTTTGCGAATACTCGGATGTCGACCAATTCCATCGTCAATAGGGGCGCAAGCCGGAAGTCGTGGCAGTGTCGTGACAGAAGCTGTTCTGTCTATAGCGGCGGCCCGGGGCTGGCGTCAACCGGTGTTTGCCATGACGGCGGCCTGCGACCTGGAGGGCTGTTCCCCTGGCGGAACGTCGCTTTCCACCGTTCTGTCTTGTCCATGGAGTTGCCGCTTGCGACGATAGGCATATGTACCCGATTTCGAGGAGAACCCAGGAGACGATATGACTCAATCCCAACACATTGATCCGGAAGAGTTCCGCAAGGGCCTGCGTGCCTTCACGACGGGTGTGACCGTCGTGTCGATGGACGACGGCCTGGGCGGTATGCACGCCATGACGGCAAGTTCCTTTGCCGCGGTATCCATCGAGCCGCAACTGGTCGCCGTGAGCATCGCCAAGACAGCCAAGTCGCACGCGCTTCTGGGAGCCGACCGGCCTTACGCCATCAACATCCTCGGCGAGCGTCAGGCATTCCTTGGTCACTATTTCGCCAATCGCATGCCAGAACGCTGGAACCCGGCCTACGAATGGCACGAAGGCGCGCCCGTTCTGACAGGCACGATGGGCTGGTTTGTCTGCCGGCGCTGGGCTGCCTACGACGGCGGCGACCACACCATCCTGGTGGGTGAAACCCTGAAGATCCAGCGCACTGACGAGCGGCCTCTGGTTTGCTGCCGGGGCGACTTTCACGCTTTGGGTGAAAAGGTGGACGTCGTCCACCCCGGGGCTCAGGGCGCGAGGAGCACTGCGTGAGGTCTGGCTTCCCAGCGTAATGAGGACTGAATCATGACTACCACGATTACCCTGGGCGACGACGGCCCATTGCAGGTCGCCGGTGACTTTGAGCTGGTCGACGAGGCCGGCGTACCGTTTCGTCGACGCAAGTCATGCTTGCTTTGTCGCTGCGGCCACACCAGGCGCCCGCCATTCTGCGATGCCTCGCATCACGAGGCCGGCTTCAGCAGTTGTCCGCGTGCGCCACTGCAGGCGCCAACCCGTTAAGGACGACTCGAGCGTCCGGAGTTTCCATGTCTACTACCAACATCCGCGTCCTGAACTCAGGGCCTCTCCATGTGACCGGCGAGTTCGAATTGGTCGATGCCGATGGCAACCGCTACCCCCACAAGGGCATCTTTTCGCTTTGTCGTTGCGGGTTGTCCGCCAGCAAGCCCTATTGCGATGGTTCCCATCGCGCCGAGCGCTGGGAGAGTATCGTGCAGTCGGACAAGCCTGTCGCATCGACCGTGCCCTGACAGCATGCGCCCGCGGGGCGCTGATGAGGGTGATCTGGGGACGTAGCGACGTCGCCAGACAAACACAACGGCGCCCCTCGGATAACCGGGAGGGCGCCGTTCTTGTTAGCGTATCGGAATCTGCGGACTGCCGGACGGTCAGTCAGGAACTGCTTGCGGAAGAAGGTCGTGCACTGATCGACTCCCCTCGCTCTTGCGCGAGGGGGGCATGCCTGACCATGCGGATCAGTTTGCCCCCACATGGTCCGTGGGTGGCACGGCCCCATCCTGGGATTTGCGTACGCGGGGCGGATCGTAGATGGTCAATAACACCAGATCTCGCTGTCCGGCATTGCGAACGGCATGGACGACGCCGCGCGGGATGCGGACGACCGCACCGGCCGTGGCACGATGGCAGACATCGGCGATGTCGATCTCGGCTTCGCCACCGAGGATGTAGAACGCGTGATTGTCAGGGTCGATGTGCGGTGGTGAGTAGCCGCCTTCTGCAACGCGAACGATATCGACAGAGTATGCGTCCGTGTATTCCCCGGCCAGGATGTCGAAGATGAATTCAAACCCTTCCGACCCTTCGATCTTGTGCGGAATCCACAGTTTTTCGGTGATATGGGTAATGTGTTTCATGGCTGCTTATACCTCGGTGGTTGTCAGAAGCTGCGCGCCATTCACTGGCGTTGGCCTTCCTTGATAAATGCCAGGCAGAGGGCCCCGAAGAGCGGCCCGGCGGCAAGCACCGCGAACGCCAACGGGAAGGAATGCTGTGCCTGGAATACCAGGCCGACGAGTGCCGGGGACAGCGCGGAACCTAACTGCCACGCGGCGTTGGCGACGCCTGCCCCCGAGCCGGCCCTCGACGGACCCGTCTGCTCGGCGACCATCGTGACCAGCAGCGGGCTGTAAACGAAGGCCCCGACACCAATAAAAGGGGCGGCCAGGCGGAACGTGGCCAGATCATCGCCCTGGCCGAAGGCGAGCAGCGCCGCGCAAAAGAAGATCAGTGACAGAATGGCCAGCAGCTTCCGGCGTGCACCGAAGGAATCGGAAATCCAGCCGATGGTGGGCTTCGCGAACAGGCCCGCAATCCCGGCCACTGCCAGGACATAGCCGGCCTGAACCGGCGAAACATGATGCGCCTTCACCATTAGAGGGATTGCCCATGCGGTGAAGCCAAGCGTCCCCCAGAACGCACCACATCCAGCCAGTGCCAGCAGGACGAAATTTCTTGTCATCAATGCGCGCGCGTCCGCGAGGATCTGGCCATGCGCGCGAGCACGGTGGGTGTGGCGTTCTCCCGGTTGCGTTGCACCGCCAGTCGGGACCCGGTCGCGAAGGACCGCGACACAGACCACGGCCAGGAACACAGAGAGAACGCCGAGCAGGCGATAGCTCACGCGCCAGCTATAGGCCTCTACTAGTGTCGGCAGGATGGCGTTCGTCGCGATGACTGCGACCGACGACGCGCTCATGAGAAGCCCCACGGCCCGGCCGCGTTCACGCTTCTCAAACCATGTCGTCACCAGCTTCACCCCTGCCGCGTAGTCAGCGCCGGCGGTCAGCCCCATGAGTGCCTGCAAGACCAGGCCAACCGTGAGCGTTGGTGTGTAGGAAAAGGCGTAAGTAGCGATGGCAAGGCTGACAAGCGAAGCGGAAAGCGCCACGCGGCCGCCAACGCGATCGATTGCAAACCCGCACACGAAGTTGGACAGCACATAGCCGACATAGAATGCCGTCACGAACATGCCGAGTGCGGCGAGCGGCAGCGTCAGCGACTGTCCCAACGGAATGGCCAGCGTTCCCCACGCCAGTCTGCAGACGGTCGAGAGGACGAGCGCCGCCCACGCCACCGTCAACACAAGCCATCTGGTGCGTGAGTCTGTTCCATGCATGGGCACGGACAACCGGGTGGTGGTTTCACCGTTCATCGGGTCTCCTGGCGGTCACTATTGTTATGGCGGGCAGCGCATACAATCTTGCCCCGCTTCCATCATGATGCAACGATCTAGGGCCGGGAAACGCAAGTGGAATCGAACACCGTGTTGCGGCACTGGAACGCCGTGGATTGTTGCGTGTGCCTTCAGGTCGTCGGGCACGCGTTGCCCTTGAGCCGCTACGCGTGCCGCTTCTGAGTTTTGCGCGGCTGCTTATCGAAGCGCGCCGCGGAGTAGCCGGCAAATCGGCCCAGGTGCCCGAGACCGACCTCAAGTGCGGTTCCAGTGACGCCGGCAGCGGGATCGAGCAGCATCCGGGGCGCACCGCAACGAGGCGTGCGTTGCGCAGCAATTCCATCGGCGATGCCGAAATGGCGATGGCACGGTGCGTTGAGCGTCCGACTGGAAGAGGGCGAGGCTCCAGATGTCCCACCCAGTTGGCTTGGATGGCGGAACGGTCCGCGCAGGAAATCAGGTTCCGCAGCGAATGCGCGATTAGTTCCCATTGCGCTTCCAGCGCGCGCGGCAGCAGAAGGTCGGAGGCGAGCAGGGCCGATGAATCAGCGTCGAGGCCACCGGCCTAAAGGAGCAGGCTGTTGGGGATGCGCCGCTAGGCCCGCTTTTTGGTGTGGATCCGCCGTTCGAATGCCTGCCTGAAACCCTGGGCGAGCGTCCGCAGGTGGCCGACTACGGCCCGACGCTGAACACAACCCGAGGTCTCCTACAAGGAGGAAAAGGCCTGCTCTTATACAAGCCCTTTAGGGGGGCAACTATCCCGCCTCCACCATCCGGAACTGTTGGACTGTTCCGCCAAAAAGAGTTCAGGGGCGGTTCCCGCAGCCAGAGGGTCTGGGCCGCCGCTGTAAGGCCGCGTCGTTGTGAAGTTCTTAACCGCTATCGGGTCGACAGTTCGCGGCCGATTTGTATGCGAACAGGATGTTGGAAAGTGGAGCGCATGAAATCCAAGGAAAGGATTTATTTTTTCCTGAAATCCAGCGAATTGCTTTACGCATGTGACGAGTTTAGCACCCGGCCCTAAGAAAACATCTGGCGAAATCGTTTATTTTTGGTCGGGGAAATCGTTTAGCTGACAACGATGTCAGCTTGAGAACTCATTTCACGAAGAGAAGGTATTCGCTTTATTTTTTTATGAAACGGGTTCAAAGTGATTCTCCGGGCAATCCGGGGGCTCGTGATGCCGGCGCGATCACCCGCGCTGTCGGCTCATCAATGAGAGGGCGCACTTGAACAGGTACGCGAAAGCTCCGGTAACTATTACATCGAATTGAAGCTAATCGGCTTGTAAGATTCACCCGCTATTGAACCCAGTGCTTGCCCAGTGCTTGCCAATAGGCGCAACCCGCAGGTGGAATTGAAGAAAGGCAGAAGAAAGGCCAGCATTTCGGACGCTTGCGCGACCGCAAAGTCTTTCTTCGGCTGCATCCAACTCATTGGAAAGAGGCTGATGTGGGGGATAGGGCGCGGCCATTGCGCGCCCCTAACGGTCAACTGTTTCTGACGAGGTACATGGCCGCAGTTGGAACGTGAACCTCGGCCAGCGTGGTTCGCGTTGGCGTAACGAGGGAGGCATCGTTCTCCCCGCCGCCACAGCCTGCGAGCAGTAGCGCACCGATGGACATCGCGCATGACAGGCCGATCTTTACCGCATGGCGCTTGCGCTTGAGCCTGGTGATATCAATGATTGAGTGAATACGCATACCGGCATTCTCCTTTCGTCAGAGGACCTGTACGCGTCGAACGGAGGTCGTCTTCGTAGCAGGTCGCTCACTGGCGTTCAGCATCCCCACTCCGTTCCTGGGGGAACTCCCGTCCGGTCGCCGTGGTAAGCCATTGAGGCATGAGTGGCGGGGTACCGGCGACTGATGGATCAAGCTCTTCAACAGTAGTTGAGTCGAAAGCAAATCCATAGTGTTTCGCAACTGACCGCGCGGCGAAGGTACGCGACCGCGCCGTTCTTCACTACGTTGATAGTCGATAGTTGCGCGTTTTCTCACACTTGATACAGATGTGCGATATCGAGAAACGCTCGTGAGAGCGTTCTTGCATTCATGCGTCGTGAAGACACGAATACAGGGAAACAAGCTTGGTGCCTCTCCACAGTACGTTGCTGTGGCCAGATGTCATCCCGTTTGCGTCAATCCTCCATCGCCGTGTCTATGGGCGCATGCCCTGACTGGATTTTCATCGTACCTATTGCCGCCTCATGGAATTTACAGTTCGCAGCTCCAATTAATTCGTGACTGGCGGCGAACAAAAATCGAGCATTTTTTTAGATTGCAAAAAAAGCAAGAAGAGTTCTTCTTATTCTCTTGTCAGTGGTGGAACGCCTTATCGCTTCCTTCCGCCGGAAATTCCAGACGGCCAGCGTGGGGCGCAGATTGTGAGCGGTTGCAACCGTGATACGGAATCAACCGGAATCCAAGCGCTATCCAGACGGGGGCGCGCCGGAATGGCTGAGACGCCACCGACCTTGCGCAGATGGCACAGACGTTGCGGCGTGCCCGACGTGCTGGCCTCCGGCTTTGATATCCCAGGGTGTGGAGGCGTCGCGTGTGCGGAGCGTGGAAGGCGATCGATCATCCCTTGCTCTCGAACTGGCGATCAGCATATCCCGGCGTGATTGCAGGACGAGGAGTCTCGACATGCAGAAGGTTCTCGCTGTGTTCGGGACGCGTCCCGAAGCGATCAAGATGGCACCGCTGATGCGGCGGCTGCGAAGTTCACCGGCATTCGATCTGCGGGTATGCGTGACGGGCCAGCACCGGCAGCTCCTCGACCCGGTGTTGCGCCTGTTCAGGATTGTCCCGGATTTTGACCTCAACGTGATCTGTAAAGGCCAGAGCCTTTCCGACATCACAACCAAGGTGCTGGTCGGCGTACAAACGGTCATTGACGAGTTTATGCCCGACACCATGCTCGTTCACGGCGATACCACCACGACACTGGCCGCCACGCTGGCGGCCTTCTATCGGAGCATCCCCGTCGGCCATGTCGAGGCGGGCTTGCGAACCGGCGACATGAGCGCGCCCTGGCCCGAGGAGATGAACCGGCGCGTAACCGACATCATGGCCACGTGGCATTTCGCTCCGACGCAGCAGGCGCACGACACGCTGCTGCGCGAAGGTGCCAACCCGATCCGCGTCAGGATGACCGGCAATACAGGCATTGACGCCCTGCTCGAAGTCAAGCAACAGATCGACGCCGATGCCCAAGTGCGCACGCGCCTGGCAAACGGCTTTCCGTTCCTTGATGCATCCCGGCGACTGGTGCTGGTGACCGGGCATCGGCGCGAGAACTTTGGTGCACCATTCGAGCGATTCTGTGCGGCGCTGCGCATGCTTGCCGATCGGAACAAGGACATCCAGATCGTCTACCCGGTCCACCTGAATCCCAGGGTGCGCGAGCCGGTCAATGCCATCTTGAGCAAGCATCCCCGGATCCACCTGATCGAGCCGCAGGACTATCAGCCGTTCGTCTTCCTGATGTCGCTCGCCTATCTGATCGTGACGGACTCCGGCGGGATCCAGGAGGAAGCACCGGCTCTCGGCAAGCCGGTCGTGGTGACGCGCGAGACTACGGAGCGCCCTGAAGCGGTGGCTGCCGGTACGGCGCGGCTGGTTGGGACCGATACGGAACGAATTGTCATTGCTGTCGAGCTGCTGCTGCGCGATCGCGAGGTGTATTCCTGCATGTCGCGTGCCCACAATCCGTTTGGAGACGGGCGAGCGAGCGAGCGCATTGTCAGTGCCCTGCAGCTACCTGTCAAAACGATGTGTACCGCCGCTTTCGCTCGCGCGATGCACGCGGAACCGGATACGGATATGGATCCGCGCGCCATTCAGCTACCCGGCCACACCGCAATCTGGAGGAAGCAATCATGAAATCTGCAACAACCCTGGCGGCGGCCACCCTATTGCTTGCCGGCGTGTGGACCGCGGGGCCGGCACGCGCTCAGTTGTCGGCGGAGGCGGCAGCGGTAATGTCCGGGCCGATTCTCTATCTCCCCGCGAGTCCGTCCGATCCCGGAGGCCTCAACGGCTACGACCACAACCGGCAGTTCGACTTCGCTATCGAAGCAGACAAGCCCGGCAAGAACAAGGCAGAGCGGGACAAGGTGTTGAAGAAGCCCAAGAAGGCTGTGGCTGGCCCCAAGGTCAAAGCGGGGACCTACACGCTGGGGTCGGCGCCAGGCCAGACCAAGAAATGATCAGCCTGAGCCGCCCGGCGTCGAGCGGATGTTCGACGATGTCCTGCACCTCTGACAGATGGGTGTCGACCCTATCGGGCCTCAGTTTTCCCCCTTCGCGTTCTGGAGATGATCGTGTTCCATAAACTCCGTTTCATGCTGCAGCGACTCAGTGCCCTGGTATTGATGGTCCTGTCTCTGGTCGCGGCTGGCTCCGTCCTGGCCGCCACCAACCAGATTGCGCTGGTGGTACCCGACAACTACACGCCGTCCGATCCGCGCATTACCGCGTGGCTCGACGCCGCACGCGAGGAGGGTCTTCAGATCACGTTGGTCACCGACTCGCAAGTGCTTCAGGGCGTCACCCCTGCGCAGTACCCGGGCATGATCCTGCCCGATACGGTACACCCCAATGCCAGCGACGGCATGGTGACCGCGATTGAGACCTATGCCAATCAAGGCGGCCATGTGATGCTCGTCTACGACTTCGGCGCGTTGACGACAACCGGCTTCTACGCGTCGCAGCAGAGTCGGTTCAGCAATCTGGCCGGCGTCAGCTACGTTCTCTACGACCAGTTGGGCGGCAACATGATCGGCCTCGGTCCGATCACCGGCCTGAGCAGCACGCTGCGCGCCGTCCAGGTCCCTCCCGGCAAGTCCATGGCATGGACGACCACATCGTCAAGCGACCCCGTGGAGGGAGTCTCCGGCTACGTATATGGCTTCCTGACCTACCCTAGCTTCGTCACGCAGGGGGCCTACTCGGGCACCGCCTTCCTGACTGCCCCCAATTTCGGACTGGTTGCCGGTCTGCGTACTTTCGGTTCGGGTCAGGTGCTCTTCGTCAATCTTCCGCTGACCTACCTGAAAGGGCAGACCGACGGCATGCCGATGCACGGATTCGTGCGCTACTTCGGCGAAACGATGATGAACATGCCACGGCTATCGGCACAGCCCAAGGGCATCGGCGGCCTGGTGCTCAACATGCACTTCTGCGCCCGGGACCAGATCTGGCCGGCGTACAAGCTCAAGAGCTGGGGCATCTTCAACAATGGTCCGTTCTCCATCGTGATAACCGCCGGGCCGGACCAGGTCAACTTCGGCGATGGCCTGGGCATCAACCTTTCCCAGAACACCGGTGCCAGGCAGCTGGTCAGCTATCTGCTGAGCAAGGGACACCATGTCGGCGACCATGGCGGCTGGATACACGACTACTGGGGAGCAAATGCCAGCGAGACGAACCAGTCGACCTTCCAGCAGTACCTGGTGCTCAACAAGCAGAGCGTTCAGGGGGTGACCGGCGTACCGACAACCGAGTACGCAGCGCCAGAGGGAAATACGCCGCAATGGTCGATCGACTGGATGGAAGCCAACGGTGACACGGGATACTACTTCGTCGGCCATACCGGCATGCCGCCCACGCGCAGCTACCGCAACGGTGCCTTGCTCAATCAGACCATTCGCGCGTTCCCGGTCATGCCATTCGGCGCGAACGCGACGTTCGAGGAGTTTGAGGAGGCCAGCATACCAACGAGCAGCATCAGCGCCTGGTACAGCCAGCTGACGGACTTCGTAGTGAAGAACCGAACCAGTCGACTGATCTACATGCATCCACTCGGCGCCATTGACTACCAGGGCGTGCTCAATGGCATCTTTTCCTATGCCGGCTCGCTCAAGTCGCAAGGGCTGTTCAACTGGTACACCATGAACGACCTGGCCGTATTTGCCCAGCGGCGCCAGCAAACCACCTGGCAGGCCAACGATATCGGCAATGCCTGGAGCTTCCAGGCCAGCAACCCCGCGGGCATGACCGACCAGACCTGGGTGCTGCCCAAGATTGCCTACACGCAGCCGGTAGTGACACAAGGCGCTGCAAGCGTGACGTGGGACTCGACCAACTGGCTGGTCACGGCAGGTGCGGGCAACTCGCTGGCTTTTACCAGCGGCAAGCAATGACGCCTGGCAACGTATCCGCGTTCATCCACCGGACGGCTGTGCCACGCCGTCCGGGCGTTTCGCAGCACTCATTGGATCATTCATGTCTCGATCGCTTCGCACCATTCTTTTGCTCGGCGCGCTGTTTTCAGGGATAGGCTTTGCTCTGCCGAGCGCCGCGGAGAAGCTCATCGTGCACACTGTCATAGTGAGAAGGGCACCGCACGAGATCGCGCGCAACCATAGGGCTCCGGAGCGATCGATGCAGGAGGCTGCGGAGGTGGCGGCCGTGCGACTGCCACCAGGCAGTTACAAGGACGAAGAGGAGCTCGAAGAGCCCCCACCCGTTGTCTTCGACAAGGCGGAGACCGGCGCGAGCGCGGGTCAGGTCATTGTCTCCACGCTGACTGGGTTGCTGGCCATCATCATGTCGCTCATTGTGCTCTACGCAGTCCGGCACTATGTCTTTACGCTGAACCGGTTGTTTGGCAGGCAGAGGCATCCCTATCTCGATATCGATGTCGCGGAATGGCCATCGCTGACGGTCCTGGTCGCTGCGCACAACGAGGAAGTGGTGATCGCCGGCTCTCTGCAATGCCTGCTGCGGGTGGACTACCCGGCGGACCGGCTGACCATCATGCCCGTGAATGACCGCTCTAGTGACCGGACTCGCGAGATCATCGACGAGATTGCCGCGCGGCATCCCGGTCGGATCGTTCCGTTCCACCGGGTCAGCGGCAAGCCGGGCAAGGCGGCCGCGCTCAAGGATGCCAGCGAGACCGTGAGCACGGAAATCATTGTTGTCTTCGATGCCGATTACCTGCCCCCGTTCGGCTTGCTCAAGCAGCTGGTGGCGCCGTTCTTCGATCCTGAAGTCGGTGCCACGATGGGTCGGGTAGTGCCACTGAATCTTGGCAGCAACCTGCTCACCAGACTGCTCGATATGGAGCGTTCCGGTGGTTACCAGGTGGACCAGCAGGCGCGCATGAACCTCTGGCTCGTGCCTCAGTACGGCGGCACGGTGGGAGGGGTCCGGCTGCGGGCACTGCGCAGTGTGGGGGGCTGGCACGATGACGTGCTTGCCGAGGATACTGATCTTACGTACCGGCTCATGCTGGGAAATTGGAAGACGGTCTATCAGAACTGGGCCGAATGCTACGAAGAGGTACCCGAAGCATGGCCAGTGCGGATCCGGCAGATCATGCGCTGGACCAAGGGGCACAACCAGTCGTTCTACCGTCACGCTCGTGGCGTGGTGACATGCCAGGGGCACGGACTGTTTGAAAGACTGGACGGCGTGGCGCTGCTCGCCATCTACACGATGGCACCGGTCATGCTGTTGGGCTGGGCGCTGACAATTTTCCTGTTCTATACGAGCGGCTTCCCGCTTCATAGCACGCTCATCCTGCTCGCACTGATGTCCTATGGCACCCTGGGCAACTTCGCCGCATTCTTCGAAATTGCAGCGGCGGTTCACCTCGACGGTGGCTGCGAAAGAGTCCGGCTGCTGCCGCTGAACTATTTCGGCTTCCTTGTCAGTGCCTTCACGATCGCAAGAGCCACGTCCGATCAGGTGATCGGGGGTGTCCTGCTTCAACGCGAGCTGCATTGGGACAAGACGAAACGCTACCGACAAGGGAGCTGATGAAATGTGGCTGATCCTTCTGACTGTATTGACCCTGCTGGCCTTCAGTCTGCCCCTGGTGCCGGCATTCGCGGAATGGCGGCGGCCGCGTGACATTTTGCCGCTCGCGATCGATGGCGAGCATACCCTGGATGTCTGTGCCGTGGCAGCGGAGTTCCGGGCAATGCTGGACACGAAGGCAGGCGCCGCGGCCAGGGCAGGGGCGTTTCGGGATCAGGTGCTGAAAGTCGGCAGTGCCTGGACACCGACATCCGCGGAGCATGCGCTGCGGCGCTGCGATCGCGTCGTGATTGCCCAGGGAGATCTGGAGTTGCCGGATCACTTCACCTTCAGGCGTGAGTTGTACGCGAAGCGCAATCTCAGCAGCGGGGTATCGAACTGCCTGCTGGCTGTCCTGGCCGAAGGCGGCCTGCTCCTGCGCCAGGGTAGCGTGCTGCAGCATTGGGCGCACGCGCGCAATGCGCGTGTCGAACCGCACTGCAGCCTTGAAGGGCCCTTGTCCGCCTGGCAGGAGATCCTCATTGAAGATGGCTGCGAGTTCACCGCGTTGACGGCAAGCGCGATCCGCTTTGGCAATCCGGACAATCGGGATGGCGGCAAGAGTGCGGTTGCCGGTGGCGCGCGCCCACCCCCGCTGGAGCAGACAGAGCGAGCAGGCGTGACGTCATCCGATGAAGGCAGCCACCGGATTATCGAGCATGACTATTTGCTGGCGCCTGGCATCCGCCACGACGGAGACCTGATTGTCCACGGCGACCTGAGGATCGGAACCGCCGCGCGGATTACGGGGAGCGTCAAGGCAACCGGCTCGATCCGGCTGGAGGACCATGTCCGGATCGATGGCGCGCTCGTGTGCGGTAGCGCGCTTTTCGTCGCGCCCTGCTGCGCCATCATGGGCCCCGTTATCGCGGAAGAATCGGTCAGCATTGCGGAAAACTGCCAGATAGGCCTCTTGTCGAGGCCAACCTCGTTAGCCGCTCCGGAGGTGTGTGTGTGGCGTGGCACGACGGTGCATGGCGCGGTGAGCGCAATTGTCGGAGGGAGGGCAATGCCGGCCGCCATGGCTGCGCCTTGCGACGAACATGACTAGAATCCGCGGCCTTCTTCTGATGTGTGCGCTCCTGCTATGCGTGAACGGCCACGCTTCGGAACTGCGTCTCACCGGCTACCAGCGGTCCGACGGTGCGATCACGACCTACTATGGCGGGGACACGATCGATCCCTACTTTGCCTCGAAAGCGTTGCTGTCCGCATCGGACATCGGCCTGGACGCACGCGCCGCCGCACGCCGGTGGATCCGCTGGTTGTTGCCAAGACAGCTCAAGAGCGGGCAGTTCGAGCGCTATTGCCTGGTCCGCGGCCGCTTCGTGGGGTGTCGTCAGGCGGACGCGGACGATGCCCTGCTTGCCACCTGGATGGAGTTGCTGGTGCGGTTTTCACCGCCAGAGGGCATGCCCCCCGCATGGAAGCGAAGCTTCGATATGTCAAGCCGCTATCTCGACGGTCTGCGCGACAAACGGCTCGGTGTCTTCAATGTCGCCTCCGACCTGCCGGTTGCACTGATGATGGACAACGCGGAGATCTCCAGCGCCTTCAAGGCCGTAGCCAGATACGCGCAGGCCACCCATGACAAGGAAGCCGCCGAGCAGTGGACTCTCAAGGCGCAGCAGCTCGACCGCGACATCCTGCAAGTGTTCTGGCAGCCGGGCCGCGGCTTCGCCGTCAGCACCCAGGCGCGCGACAAGACCGAGTTCTATCCGGACACGGTGGCGCAGATATTTCCTATCCTGTCTGGAATCGTTCCCGACAACGAGCGGGCTTCCGCGCGTTACCACGCCTGGATGAAGCAACACCGCTTTGTCTGGCTGCAGATGCCCGAGACGGATTATCCGTGGGGCCTGGTGGCTCTGGTGGCTGACAAGATGGGTGACGCGGACGCGATCACCTGCTGGCGCGTGCGCGCGACCCAGTTCAGGCACGGGACGCACTGGAACGTCCTGGAGGAGGCCCTGTATCAAGCGTTTGAATCCAGACTTACCCCGGAGCAGGCCGTGGCGCCCGTGCCGGGTGGCTTGCGATGTCGATAGCCACTTCTTGCCGGTAGTAATCCATAACAATCAAGCAGGGCTCCCAATGCGTCGAGCCGAAGGCATTGGGGCCATGACCACCGAAGAGTGATGACCATATGCGCCACAGAAACCGATTGGGAAAACCCGCCCACCGCAGCATTGCAAGCTGGCTTCCGCTGCTCGGCATGCTGATGGCGGTGGCGTCATCGGATGCCCTCGCCCAGGCGGAAGCCACGGCGCCGCGCGTCTTTGCACCGCTGCTCGGACGATTCAACCGCAGCGACCCGGGCAATGTCCGATCCAACCGTGGCGTGATTGCGTTGACATATGGCCGGGACAAGGACCAATACACCACGTGGAAGTACGACGGGGGAGATGAATCAGCTGACTGGCGAACAGACCTTGCTGCGCGATTTCACAAGCCACGACGTCTCGTTGACCTGGCGTAAATGGATCACCAAGACGTGGGGTTCAATTTGCGCGCGACCTACTATGAAAACCCGTCCTACAAGCGAAAGCAAGCGGAGGCCGGTATCTTCGTTGAGTTCTGATCATGACGCATCCATCCAGCCAGGCATCGGCTGCACCCGACAAAGGCGAGTCTCTGGGCCGTACAGTGATCAGTGTGGCGCGGCACCGCTCAATGGATCGCCTCAATCTATCGGCACCGACCCTCGCCGGTATCGTGCTGGTGCCATTGCTGTTCAACGCGGTCGAATGGTTGCTGCATAACTATCTCAGTGCCGGCTGGACAGGCGTCTTCGCTTTCTGGCTCGGGAAACTCGAGATCCAGGGCGTGGTGGCCGAACGCCTGACGAGCGTGGCCGGATTCGATCTGCCGTTGCCGCACCTTGACGCGATGGCGGCGCTGCCCGATCTGGAGACATGGTGCATGACCGCGGCGCTGACGATTGCCGCTGGCCTGCTCACGCTGCGCCTGCCTGCCAGGATGCTGCCGCTGCGCTACTTCCTCCTGTTTGCCCTCTTTATCCAGTTAACGGCGCTCGCCTTCTTTGCCGTGGTACCCGAGCAGTTCCCTTACACCGTGAGCAGCTATATCGACAACGGCATGAAGACTGCTGTCGGCTTCCTCGTGGTCCTGCCGTGGGCGCATGCGCTGGTCTACTATGTCTTCGACTTCTCATGGTCACGGAAGATAGCGCTGACAGCGATGACGCTGGCCTTTATTGTCGTGGCCGTCCCGTTGCAGCTATTGCTCCATGTCTACGTCGTGCAGAAATTTTCGTTGTTGTGGCTTCCTGTGCTGTCGTTTGTGTTTGGTCCTACGCTGATTGTTTTCGGCTGTATCGCACTGTATGGATGGGGGATGAGCTGGAAGCGATTGAGAGGACGAAAGTGATTGCGGAACAGATGGCTTTGCTTTCCGTTCAGTGCAGAGATCGGTTGCCGGCTTGAGTGAGGTAGTCGTGGGAATCCGCACCGGGTCCCCGGGGCGTGCAGGCGCGAGGAGCTGCGCGCGCTTGGTTACATCTTCGAGTCGCAGACCGACACCGAAGTGGTGGCCCACCTGGTCCACCAGGCCTACACTTGCCCGGACAGCGCCACGCGCGGCGACCTGTTCGCCTCGGTGCGCGCGATCACCAAGCGCCTGCACGGCGCCTACGCCATCGCGGTGGTCTCGAAAGACCAGCCCGATCGCCTGGTCGGCGCGCGCTCGGGCTCGCCGCTGGTGGTGGCGCTCGGCGAGAACGAATCCTTCCTGGCCTCCGATGCCCTGGCCGTGGCCGGTACCGCCAATCGCGTGATCTACCTCGAAGAGGGGGACGTGATGGAACTCACGCTCGACAGCGTGACGATCCGTGACGCCTGCGACCACGCCGTCGAGCGCGAGGTGCGCGAGGTGAAAGCGTACGCCGCCGCGGGGTCATACCGCCACTTCATGCAGAAGGAGATCTTCGAGCAGCCACGCGCGTTGAGCGATACGATCAATGGCATAGACGTCATCAGCCCGGACATGTTTGGCGAATGCACGGCGCAGACCTTCGCGCGGGTCGACAGCGTGCTTGTCCTGGCCTGCGGCACCAGCTACTACTCGGGCTGCACCGCCAAGTACTGGCTCGAATCGATCGCCAGGATCCCGACCCAGGTGGAGGTGGCCAGCGAGTATCGCTATCGCGAGACCGTGCCCAAAGTTGCCGTTGCTGGTGCGCACGGCCAGTGGCGTGGCGCTGACCGGGGCCGGACAACGGCTGCTAGCTCACGCGCGGCTGGTGGTCGGCCAGCTTGCGCGTGCCAGCGACGACCTGGCCGTGCTGCGCGGGGAGCGCGTCGGCACGCTGTCGCTGAGCGTTACGCCGTGGATCATGCTGACGTTCCTGCCCCGCGTGCTGACGCAGTTCCGCCAGCGCATGCCGGAGGTGCAGGTGGAGATGTTCGAGGGCCTGACCGCGGTGGCGCTGCCAAGGCTCAGGGAGGGCACGCTGGATTTCGCCATCGGGCCGTTTACGGCCGCGATGTCAACGCAGGAATTCGACTGCGAGCCGCTGCTGCGCTACGGGTCCTGCGTGATCGCCCGCAAGGAGCATCCCGGCGCCGGCGCACGCTCGCTGCATGAGCTGCTGGAGCACGACTGGGCCGTCAACTACACGGCGTCGAGCTACGACGCCTTCATGCAGAACCTGTTCTGGCAGCACGGCGCCAGCATTGCGGCCAGCCGCCTGCACCGCGCCCACTCGGTCGCGCTGATGTTCGAACTGATCCGCCATGCCGGCATGCTCAGCTACTGCCCCAGGCCCTTGCTGCTGTGTGACGCGATGCAGGACTGGGTGCAGCCGCTGAACATCGCCGAGCAGTTCGAGACCACCCGGCTGGGCATCATCGGCCGGCGCAACACCATGCGCAGCCAGGCCGCGCAGTGCTTTGCCGATTGCCTGCTGCAGGAGGTGCGCCGGCGCTCGCGCTCGGCGGCCAGGGCGGACGCCGAGTTGTTCGCGCTGCTCGATATGCTGTTCTGACCGTGCGCGGCAAGCTCAGGCGCGTGCCGGCTCGCCGTCCTTCAGCCGCCACAGCGCCAGCGGATTGCCGTCCTGCAGCGCGGCCGGCAGCAGTTCGGCAGGCACGTTCTGGTAGCACACCGGGCGCAGGAAGCGGTCCATCGCCGTGGTGCCGACCGAGGTCGTGCGCGTGTCGGACGTGGCCGGAAACGGGCCGCCGTGAACCATGGCGTATGACACTTCCACGCCGGTCGGATAGCCGTTGAACAGCACGCGGCCCACCTTGCGCTCCAGCAGCGGCAGCAGCTGCGCGGCCACGGCGTAATCGCCGCGGTCAGCCTGCACGGTGGCGGTCAGCTGGCCTTCCAGCTCGCGCGTGACGGCGAGCATGTCCTCGACATCGCGGCAGGCCACCAGCACGGTGGACGGGCCAAACACTTCGGCATGCATGCGCGGGTCGGCGATAAAGTGCTGCGCCGTGGTCTCGAAGACCGCCGCGCGGGCCTGGTTCGGGCCCGTGCTGGCCTGGCCGCTCACGATACGCGCGAGGCCGTCGATGTCCGACAGCTTGCTGATGCCGTGTTCGAATGCGTGCTGGATACCCGGCGTCAGCATGGTGCCGGCCGGCTTTGCCGTCACGGCAGCGCCGGCTGCCGCGCGGAACCTGTCGAGTGCCGGGCCTTCAAGGGCGAGTAGCAGGCCGGGGTTGGTGCAGAACTGGCCCACGCCGAGCACCAGCGAATCGGCCAGGTCGCGCGCGATGGCTTCGCCGCGTGCCGCCAGCGCTTCGGGCAGCAGGAAGACCGGGTTGATGCTGCTCATTTCCGCGTAGACCGGGATCGGCTGGCCGCGGTTGCTGGCGACCTGCATCAGTGCCAGGCCGCCGGCGCGCGAGCCGGTAAAGCCCACCGCCTGGATGGCCGGATGGGCCACCAGTTCCGTGCCGACGGTGTGGCCGGCGCCGGTCAGCAGCGAGAACACGCCTTCGGGCAGGCCGGCATCGGCCACGGCCTGGCGGATCGCGCGGCCGACCAGTTCGGACGTGCCAGGGTGCGCGGGATGGGCCTTGGCCACCACCGGGCAGCCGGCTGCCAGGGCCGAGGCGGTGTCGCCGCCGGCCACGGAGAAAGCGAGCGGGAAGTTGCTGGCGCCGAACACTGCCACCGGACCGATCGCGATCTTCTGCATGCGCAGGTCGGGGCGCGGCGGCGTGCGCTCGGGCAGGGCGCTGTCGAGCGTGGCAGCCTGCCAGCGGCCGGCGCGCAGCACCGTGGCGAACAGGCGCAACTGGCCGGTGGTACGGCCGCGCTCGCCTTGCAGGCGGGCGAGCGGCAGTGCGCTTTCGGCGTGGGCGCGTTCGATCAGAACGTCGCCGAGCGCCTCGATCTGGTTGGCAATCGCTTCGAGGAAGCTCGCGCGTTGCTCGGGCGAGGTGGCGCGGAAGGTATCGAATGCCGCTTCGGCCAGGTCGCAGGCACGCGCCACATCGGCGCTGCTGGAACCGTGGAAGACCGGTTCCAGGGTCTCGCCAGTGGCCGGGTTGATGGCGTGGAAGGGTTCGTCGATGCCGTGCACGGCGCTCGCGCCGATCAGCATTTCGCCGGTAATCGTCATGTCTGGGTTTCCTGCAAAGGGACAAGAGGAGCGGAGGCCGCCGTCGAACGGAGCGGTCCGTTCAGGTGTGCCGCGGCGGAGGTTTCATCTCGTAGGACATCATATGACATGAGGCGGTTGACCGCAACCGCCCGGCTGCGGCCGCTCAGGCGGCGGCCGACGCCTTGCGCAGGCGCTCGCGGCTGTTGGTCAGGTGCATGCGCATGGCGGCCTTGGCGGCTTCGGGATCGTGGCGCTCGATCGCGTCATAGATATTCTCGTGCTCGAAATGCACGCGTTCAAGGTACTGGGCGCGTTCCTGCGCATTGACCTGCAGGCGGCTGCGCGGGATCAGCATGGTCCCCAGGTGGCCCATGATGTCGGTGAAATAGCGGTTGCCGGTGGCGCGGGCGATGGACAGGTGGAACTCGAAATCCGCGCCGACGGCGTCGCTGCCTTCCGTGGCGCTGCGCTCCATGGCGTCGAGCGCGCGACGCATGGCGGCAAGCTGCTCGTCGCTGCGGCGCGTCGCGGCCAGTCCGGCTGCCTCGGCCTCCAGGCTGACGCGGAACTCCAGCATGGCCAGTACGTCCATGGCAGTGCCCATGGTAGCGGGGTCGATGCGGAACGGCGACGACGTTTCCGCCGGGCGCGCCAGCACGAACGTGCCAATGCCGTGGCGGGTTTCCACCAGCCCGCTGGCCTGCAGGCGCGACAGCGCTTCGCGTACCACGGTTCGGCTTACGCCGAAGCTGGCCATGACCTCCGACTCGGTGGGCAGCTTGTCGCCCGGCTTGAGCTGGCCCTGGCGGATGCTTTCGGTGAGGCCGCTCACGACTTCCTCGGCCAGCGTGCGGCCGCGGCGGCGCAGGGGTGCGGGAGGAGTCATCTGGGCGTCGGACATGGGCGTGCGAAGGGCGTAGGGAAATTGCGGCCTTGACCTGGCCGGAATGTGGTCATTATACTCGGTTGTAAGTCATACGACGACTGATAACGTATGCTGTGAGATCGATGATGCGCAGCCAGCGATATATGCCGCGGCCCACGCCGCCGCGCCAACGAACGCCAATCAGATTCTGGAGACAGCCCGCATGAACGCTTCACAAGCCGCCAGCCAAGGTGACCATCCCGCCACGCCCGTCGTGACCGAACTCACCGTGGTGCCGGTCGCCGGCCACGACAGCATGCTGATGAACCTGTCCGGCGCGCATGGCCCGTACTTCACCCGCAATATCGTCATACTGCGCGACAGTGCGGGCAACACTGGCGTGGGCGAGGTGCCGGGCGGGGAGGGCATCCGCCAGACGCTGGAAGATGCCCGGCAACTGGTGGTGGGGCAGCCCATCGGCCAGTACCAGGCCATGCTCAACCGTGCGCGCGCCGCCTTTGCCAGCCGCGATGCCGGCGGCCGTGGCCTGCAGACCTTCGACCTGCGCATTGCCATCCATGCCGTGACGGCGCTGGAAGCCGCGCTGCTGGACCTGCTCGGCAAGCACCTGCAGGTGCCCGTGGCGGCGCTGCTCGGCGAAGGCCAGCAGCGCGACGCGGTGGAAATGCTCGGCTACCTGTTCTATATCGGCGACCGCCGCCGCACCACGCTCGACTACCGCACCGAGCCGGAGGCCGGCAACGCGTGGTTCCGCCTGCGCAATGAAGAGGCCATGACGCCCGAGGCCATCGTGCGCCTGGCGGAAGCCGCCTACGAGCGCTATGGCTTCAACGACTTCAAGCTCAAGGGCGGCGTGCTGCGCGGCGACGAGGAGATGGAGGCGATCCTCGCGCTGCACGAACGGTTCCCGAAGGCGCGTGTCACGCTCGACCCGAACGGCGGCTGGCTGCTCAAGGACGCCATCCGCCTGTGCCGCGACAAGCATGGCGTGCTGGCCTATGCGGAAGATCCGTGCGGCGCCGAAGACGGCTACTCGGGGCGCGAGATCATGGCCGAGTTCCGCGCGGCGACCGGACTGCCCACGGCGACCAATATGATCGCCACCGACTGGCGCCAGATGGGCCACGCGGTGCGGCTGCAGTCGGTCGACATCCCGCTGGCCGACCCGCACTTCTGGACCATGCAGGGCTCGGTACGGGTCGCGCAGATGTGTGCCGAATGGGGCCTGACATGGGGATCGCATTCCAACAATCACTTCGATATCTCGCTGGCAATGTTCACCCACGTGGCCGCCGCCGCGCCGGGACGTATCACCGCCATCGACACGCACTGGATCTGGCAGGACGGCGAGCACCTGACGCGCGACCCGCTGAAGATCGAAGGCGGCATGGTGCAGGTCCCGAAAACGCCGGGCCTCGGCGTGGAGCTCGACATGGAGGCGCTGGCACGCGCTCATGCGCTCTACCAGGAAAAGGGCCTGGGCGCGCGCGACGACGCGATCGCCATGCAGTTCCTGATCCCGGGCTGGAAGTTCGACAACAAGGCGCCCTGCATGGTCCGCTAAGGGACGCGTCGGCTGGCCCGGCAGGCAGCGACCAATCAAACCTCAACAGGAGACAACAATGATCGATCTTTCCACGCTGCTGCGCCGCTGTGCCGGCGCGGGCATGGTCCTGGCAGCGGTAGCGGCCGTGACCGTCGCGAGCGGCGCGGCCACGGCGGCCAGCCCGGCCTGGCCGCAAAAACCGGTTTCGGTGGTGGTGCCGTTCCCCGCGGGCGGCTCGACCGATACCATCGCACGCATGCTGGCCGTGCCGCTCAACGAGAAGCTGGGCCAGCCCTTTGTCGTGGATAACCGGCCCGGCGCGACGGGCGCGATCGGCGCGACCTTCGTCAAGCGCGCGCCGGCGGACGGCTACACCATGATGGTGGCGTCGATCGGCGTCTATGCGGTGAATCCGTTCCTGCAGAAGAACCTGTCCTATGATCCGGCCAGGGACTTCGACCTGCTCACCGTGGCAGTACGCGCGCCCAATGTGCTGGTGGCCAACCCGAACTTCCCGGCCAAGACCATGCAGGAACTGGTCGGCTACATGAAGAAGAACCCGGGCAAGGTCGCCTTCGCGACCTCGGGCGCCGGTTCGTCGGACCACCTGACTGCGGCCCTGTTCTGGCAGAAGAGCGGCACCGACGGTTTGCACGTACCGTACAAGGGCGGTGCGCCGGCCATCTCCGACCTGCTCGCCGGACAAGTCGATGTGTCGTTCCAGAACATCAACGCGGTGATCCAGCATATCCGCAGCGGCAAGCTGCGCGCGCTGGCGGTGACGTCCGACAAGCGCGCGGCGGTGCTGCCGAACGTGCCGACCATGGCAGAAGGCGGCGTGAAGGACGTGGAAGTCTATTCGTGGCAAGGTGTCGCTGCGCCGCGCGGCCTGCCGCCCGACGTGAAGAGCCGCCTGCACGGCGCGCTGGTCGGCGCGCTCAACGAGCCGAAGATGCGCGACAAGCTGGCTGAAAGCGGCTTCGAGGTGGTGGCCAATACGCCCGAGCAGTTCGTGCAATTCGAGAACCAGGAGCTCAAGCGCTGGAAGTCGGTGATCGAGCAGGGCAAGATCACGATCGAGTAGTAGGCAGGCGAGTCATCTTGCCGGTCCCGCTGCCGCAAGGGAGCGGGGTGCCTCGACAAGGGCGGCCATGAGGCCGCCCTTGTCATTTCCGCCGGCCGCGAGCGATGCCGCGCATTTGGTTGCAGCAGTTTTGACTGTCGGGGAACTTCGGTCGCGGATGCGATGCTGGCGCAGGGCGTGATCTGAGGGCCTTGGCCTGGGCGTTGCTAGGGATAACCCGATTCCCCGCGCCCGGGCACTTCCAGATATCATCGCCATGCGGCCAGGTTCCAAGCCTGCCGCAAAGCGGCGCCGGACCAACCCCCGGCGCCGTGCGACCTCGCAGGAGAGACCGGAACGCCGCCAGGCGGGTCCGGCGCCGACGGAGCAACCGCCCCGGAAACTCTCAGGCACCGAGGACTGTGGCGTCGCAAGTAAAGATCTGGAGAGAGGCGCTTCGCGCCCACCGAAGGGGACGGCATGGCCAGGCCATGTCCAAGCTCTCAGGTACCACGGACAGATGGGGCAGGGGACCGGCAACGGTCAAATTCATCCTTGCTTCAGGACAATCTGTCATGTCTCACATGCTCGTCATCGGCGCCGGCATTACCGGCGTCACGACCGCCTATACCCTCGCGAAACAGGGCTATCGCGTTACCGTGCTGGACCGTCACCACTATCCGGCGATGGAAACCTCGTTCGCCAACGGCGGCCAGCTTTCCGCATGCAACGCCGAGGTCTGGAACAATGCCGGCACGCTGCTCAAGGGCCTAAAATGGATGATGAGGCGCGACGCGCCGCTGCTGCTCAACCCGCGCCCGTCGTGGCACAAGTATTCGTGGCTCGGTGAATTCGTCGGCAACCTGCGCAACTACCGCGCCAACACCATCGAGACCACGCGCCTGGCCATTGCCGCGCGCCAGCGCCTGTTCGAGATGGCCGAGCGCGAGCAGATCGATTTCAATCTGGAGCGCCGCGGCATCCTGCACTTCTATCACGACCGTCCCAGCTTCGAGGCCGCGGGCCGCACCAACCAGATGCTGGTGGAAGGCGGCCTGGAACGCTATGCCGTCACGCCGGAAGAGATCCGTTCGATCGAGCCGACGCTGCAGGGCAACTACTACGGCGGGTACTACACGCCGTCCGATTCCACCGGCGACATTCACAAGTTCACGCGCGGCCTCGCACGCGCGTGCGAGCGGCTCGGCGTGACGTTCGTGCATGGCGTGGACGTGAAGTCGGTGGACCTGCGCAAGGATGGCGTCACGATGCGCGTGGCCGCGTCGGAAGCCGCCGTGGCTTCGGGGCAGGGTGGGGGCGAACGCGAGATCGCGGGGACGGCGGTGGTGGTGTGCGCCGGCGTGGGCAGCCGCCATATCGCGGCCATGCTTGGCGACCGGCTCAATGTCTATCCGGTCAAGGGCTATTCGATCACGGTGCATCTCGATGACGAGCGCAGCGTGAAGAACGCGCCGTACGTGAGCCTGCTCGACGAAAGCGCCAAGATCGTGACCAGCCGGCTTGGGGCCGACCGTTTCCGCGTTGCCGGCACCGCGGAATTCAACGGCGACAATCGCGATATCCGTGCGGACCGCATAGCGCCGCTGGTGTCATGGGTACGGCGCAACTTCGATATCGAGACCTCGCGGTCGGTGCCGTGGGCCGGCCTGCGGCCGATGATGCCCGACATGATGCCGCGGGTCTCGCGTGGCCGCGCCACGCGCGTGTTCTACAACACGGGACACGGGCACCTGGGCTGGACGCTGTCGGCCGCCACGGCAGCGATGATCGCCCAGACCATCGCCGCGAGCCATCCGCTTCACTGACCCTCAGTCCTCTGTCACCCCGGCCGGCGCCATGCGCCCGGCCGCGCGGTGCGCCACCAGCTTCTTGTAGAACGCCGCGCGGCTGATGCCGATGGCCGCGGCAGCGCGCGGTACGTTGCCACGGCTAGCGGCCAGTGCCTGCGACAGGTAGGCAGCCTCGTACTGCGCCATGGCGTCGGCGTAGCCCGGTGGCGCCGGCGTATCGCTCGCCGCGGGCACCGGGGCGGACGCAGGGGCCGGCGCCGTGACCGCGCGCCGGCCCAGCAGCGGGGCCAGCATCGACGCATCGACTTCGCCGCCGTCGTGCATCATCACCAGGCGCTCCAGCGTGTTGCGCAGTTCGCGGACATTGCCTGGCCAGTCGTGTTCGCCCATCAGGGCGAGCGCACAGTCGGACAGCACCGGCGCGTCGCGTTCGGTGCGCCTGCAGATTTCTTCGAGGATCGCGTAGGCAAGCGGCAGCAAGTCCGCTTGGCGCAGCCGCAGCGGCGGCACGCAGATCGGCACGACATTGAGCCGGTAGTAGAGATCCGCACGGAACTTGCCCGCTTCGACCAGCGCGGGCAGGTCAGCCGAGGTTGCGGCAATGATGCGCACATCGGAACGGATGATGCGGTTCGAGCCGATCGGCTCGATTTCCTTGTCCTGCAGCGCGCGCAGCAGCTTGCTCTGCAGCGAGAGCGGCATGTCGCCGATCTCGTCGAGGAACAGCGTGCCGCCATCGGCCAGTTCGAACTTGCCGACGCGTCCCTTGCGCTCCGCGCCGGTGTAGGCGCCGGGAGCGGCGCCAAAGAACTCCACCTCCAGCAGCGCTTCCGGAATCGCCGCGACGTTGACGGTGACCAATGGCCGGTCGGCGCGCAACGATCCCGCATGGATGGCATGAGCCAGCAGTTCCTTGCCCGTGCCGGTCTCGCCAAGCAGCAGCACGGGCGCATCGACCTGCGCCGCACGGCGCGCCAGGCGCTTGACCTCCAGCGTGGCCGGCGAATTGCCGACGAAGCTCGCAAACGTGTACTTGGCGCGGCGCGCCTGCTCCAGCGTGCGGCGCGTCGCGGCCAGCTCGTCGCGGGCGCGCGTGTAGTGGGACAGCAGCGGCGTCAGGGCCTTGAGTTCGTCGAACAGCGCGAAGCCCACCGCGCCCACGGTGTTGCCGTCATCGTCCTTGATCGGCAGGCGCATCACGATCATCGGCTCGCGCGCGGCTTCCATGATGTCGAGCAGGATCGGCTTGCCAGTTGCCACCACCTCGCGCAGCAGGCTGTTGGGAATGACCCGCTCGCAGTCGAGCCCGATCGCATCCCGCGGGTCGGCAAAGCCGAAGCGCGCCGCATAGCGCTTGTTGATCCACACCACGCGGCCGTTCACATCGACCACGATGGTGCCTTCGCTGAAATTCTCGAACGTGCGGAACAGCGACTCCATCGCGCGGCGCGCCACGGAATCGTAGTTGCCCAGTACGTTGTCCCCGGCTTCGCTCAGTGTTTCCATGTTCTTATTCTCGAATTGGAGACGAATAGTCTCACAAGCGAGCGCGATCTTATGGGCGGGATATCCCACACTGTCTCGAAATCAAGACGCGACAGAGTCGAAGCGGCAGGGAAATTGGCTGTAAGAGGCATATTCGTCACGTTTAATGCTGGCATGCTCCGTGCGAAGTCACCCGGTCCCCGGATGCGCGGGCCCTGCCGCGCTGCCTGTCACGAATGAAATTGGCAGGGCACTTTCGGGCGCCGGGGCCTATATTTCCCAGACCAAGAACAATCCTCGCGGAGACTTCATGTCCTTTGTGATCGTCGTTGCTGCCCTTGCATTCCTGATGCTTGCCGCCTATCGCGGCTACAGCGTCATCCTGTTCGCCCCGCTGGCCGCGCTCGGCGCCGTGCTGCTGACCGAGCCGTCGGCCGTGGCGCCAGCCTTTACCGGCATCTTCATGGAGAAGATGGTCGGTTTCGTGAAACTCTATTTCCCGGTGTTCCTGCTTGGCGCCGTGTTCGGCAAGGTGATCGAGCTGTCCGGCTACTCGCGCTCGATCGTCGCGGCCGCCATCCGCTATATCGGCAGCTCGCGCGCGAACGCGGTGATCGTTGCCGTGTGCGCGCTGCTGACCTATGGCGGCGTGTCGCTGTTCGTGGTCGTGTTCGCGGTCTATCCGTTCGCGGCCGAACTGTACCGGCAGAGCAATATCCCGAAGCGGCTGATGCCGGGTGCGATCGCGCTGGGCGCGTTCTCGTTCACGATGGATTCGCTGCCCGGTACGCCGCAGATCCAGAACATCATCCCGACCACCTTCTTCAAGACCACCGCATGGGCGGCCCCCGTCCTTGGCGTGGCCGGTGCGCTGTTCATCATCGTGGTCGGCCTGGGCTACCTGGAATGGCGCCGCCGCGCCGCGATGGCGAAGGGCGAGGGCTATGGCACGTCGCTGCTGAATGAGCCGGAACCGGTGGAGACGGCCCAGTTGCCCAGCCCGCTGCTGGCCCTTGCGCCGTTGGTGCTGGTGGGTGTTGCCAACTTTGTGCTGACGCGCAAGATCCCGCAGTGGTACGGCGCCACCAGCGCGCTGGAACTGCCGGGGCTGGCCAAGCCGGTGACCATCCCGACCGCCTCTGTGGTTGCGATCTGGGCGGTGGAGGGCGCGCTGCTGCTGGGCATCCTGCTGGTGGTGGTGACCGCGTTCGGCACCGTGCGCCAGCGCTTTGCCGAAGGCAGCAAGACCGCCGTGGGCGGCGCGCTGCTGGCAGCCATGAACACCGCATCGGAATACGGCTTCGGTGGCGTCATCGCCGCGCTGCCGGGCTTCCTGGTGGTGGGCGACGCGCTGCGTGCCATTCCCAATCCGCTGGTCAACGCGGCGGTCTCGGTGAGCGCGCTGGCCGGCATCACCGGTTCGGCGTCGGGCGGCATGAGCATTGCGCTGGCAGCCATGGGCGACACCTTCATCCAGGGCGCGCAGGCGGCCGGCATCCCGCTGGAGGTGCTGCACCGCGTGGTGTCGATGGCCAGCGGCGGCATGGACACGCTGCCGCACAACGGTGCGGTGATTACGCTGCTGGCCGTGACCGGCCTTACGCACCGCGAGTCCTATCGCGACATCTTCGCCGTCACCATGATCAAGACGATGGCGGTGTTCTTCGTCATCCTGGTCTACTACATGACCGGCCTGGTCTGACCATTTGCCGCATCAAAGCCCCTGGCGGTTCGCTGGCCTCTTGCGCTGACAAGGGGGAGCGGACCCAGGCGATTCACCATACGTCCGCCGCGTGAGCCTGCCTTCTCCAGCGCCTCACGCCATCTGGCTGATCGTCTTCCGGAACCGGTTCAACGACAGCGCAAACAACACCGTCCCGATCCCCAGCAGCGCCAGGAACGGCTTCCAGACCACATCCAGCCCCGCGCCGCGAAACAGGATGGCTTGCCCGAGCGAGACGAAATGCGTGGTGGGCGCCGCCAGCATGATGTCCTGCACGATCTGTGGCATGCTTTCGCGCGGCGTGTTGCCGCCCGAGAGCATCTGCAGCGGCAGCAGGACCAGCACCATCAGCATGCCGAATTGCGGCATATTGCGTGCCACGGTCGCCAGGAAGATGCCCATTGCCGTCGTGGCGAACAGGTGCAGCGCCACCCCCGCCATGAATAGCAGCAGCGAGCCCTCGATCGGCACTTGCAGCGCGCCGCGCACCACCACCACCAGCGACAGCATGGCGGCCATCATCACCACCAGCCCCATCGACCACACCTTGGCCAGCATGATCTCGGTCGGCGTGACCGGCATTACCAGCAAATGCTCGATGGTGCCGTGCTCGCGTTCGCGGATCAGCGCGGCGCCGGTCAGGATGATCGACAGCATCGTGACGTTGTTGATGATCTGCGTGAGCCCGCCGAACCATGACTGCGTCAGGTTCGGGTTGAAGCGCGCGCGCAGCGCAAGGTCCACCGGCGGGGTGGCGACGCCCCGGTATCGCTGCACGAACTCGTTCACTTCGTCGGTGAAGATGCGCTGGATATAGCCGCTGCCGCTGAACGCCTGGGTCATGCGCGTGGCATCCACGTTGAGCTGCACGGCGGGCGCGCGGCCGGCCAGCACGTCGCGCTGGAAGTTGGGTGGGATGTCCAGCGTGAAGGTATAGTCGCCCGCGTCCATGCCCTTGTCCATCTGCGCGGGCGAGATCGGCCGCGGCGGCGCGAACTGGGGCGGATAGAACGCGGAGACGATGCGCTCGGCCAGCGGCGACGCATCTTCGTTGACCACCGCGATGGGCGCCATGTGCAGCGTTTCCGGCACGGCCGTGGCGCCGCTGTAGACCGACACGCTGAAGACGTAGAAGATCAGCACCAGCATGGTCGGGTCGCGCACCAGGCTCCAGAGTTCCTTGATGCCGAGGCGGTAGATAGTGGCCAGGTGCCGCATGGTCAGCGCTCCTGCTTTTTCAGCAGCGCCGCGGTGGCGGCGAAGATCACCGGCACGGCGACGAGCATTGGCCAGAACGATGCGCCCAGGTCATGCAGCCCCAGTGCCTTGTTGAATACGCCACGGCTGATGGTAAGCATGTGCGTGGCCGGGTAGGCCAGGCCGGCCAGCCGCGCGGATCCTTCCAGCGACGACACGGGCACCAGCATGCCGCAGAACTGCACGGCCGGGATCATGGTGCCGATAATCGCGAAGAACATCGCGGCGATCTGGCTGCGCGTGAACGTGGAGGCCAGCATGCCGATGCCGGTGGCGCAGAACGCATAGATCAGCGCGGCGAGCGTCAGCGTCGGGAAACTGCCCTTGACCGGCACGCCGAACACGGTGACCGCCAGCAAGGCCATCAGCAGGAAGTTGAACATGGCCAGTGCCACGTAGGGCAATTGCTTGCCCAGCAGGAATTCCGTGCGCGTGACCGGCGTCACGTACAGGTTGGTGATGGAGCCGAGCTCCTTTTCCCGCACCACGGCAAGCGCGGTCAGCATGGCCGGCAGCATCAGCAGCAGCAGCGGGATCACCGCCGGCACCATCGCGGGCAGGCTCTTCACGTCAGGGTTGTAGCGAAAGCGCGTTTCCAGCGTGGCGGCGCTCACGGCGTCCTGCCCGTAGCGGTGGCGCATCTGGTCGAGCAGCCAGCCCTGGTGCATGCCCTGCGCATAGCCCTGCACGGTTTCCGCGCGCGACGGCATGGAGCCGTCGATCCACACGCCGACCTGCGCCCGCGCGCCGCGCTGCACGTCGCGCGCGAAGCCGGGCGGAATCTCGATGGCCAGCGCCAGTTCGCCGCTGCGCAGGCGCCGGTCCAGGTCGGTGTAGTCCGTGACCGGCGGGCGCTCGATGAAATAGCGTGACCCCGACAGGTTCAGCGCATAGTCCTGGCTCAGCACGGTCTGGTCGTGGTCGAGCACGGCAAAGCGCAGGTCTTCCACGTCCATGCCGATGCCGTACCCCATCGCGAACAGCAGCACCAGCGAGCCGACCAGCGCGAGCGTGGCGCGCACCGGGTCGCGGCGCAGTTCGAGCGCTTCGCGCCACATATAGGTGAACGCGCGCTGCAGGCTGAAGCGCCGGCGCTGCGCGGCGGGCGCGGCGCTGATCGCGGGCGGCGCGGCCCTGGCGGGGGCTTCGGCCGGTACTTCGGCCGGCGCCGGCGCGCTCGCATCGGTCAGGTAGGCGATGAATGCCTCTTCCAGCGTCGCGGCGTTGCGCCGGCGCACGAGGTCTGCCGGCGTGTCGCTGACCAGCACGCGGCCGGCGTGCATCAGCGAGATGCGGTCGCAGCGCTCGGCCTCGTTCATGAAGTGCGTGGAGATGAAGATGGTCACGCGCTCGTTGCGCGACAGGCCGATCAGCAGCCGCCAGAAGCTGTCGCGGGCGACCGGGTCCACGCCGGAAGTCGGTTCGTCCAGGATCAGGAGTTCCGGCCTGTGCACCATCGCCACGGCCAGCGACAGTCGCTGGCGGATGCCCAGCGGCAGGTTGGCCGGGAGCGTGTCGAGCACGTCGGACAGCGCAAAGCGCTCCACCATGTCGGCGACGCGCGCGGGGATTTCCGCGGCCGGCACCGCGAACAGCCGTGCATGCAGTTCCAGGTTCTGCCGCACAGTCAGTTCGCCATACAGCGAGAACGCCTGCGACATATAGCCCACGCGCTTGCGGGTATCGATATCCTTCGGATCGATCTCATGGCCGAACAGCCAGGCCTGGCCTTCGCTGGCCGGCAAGAGGCCGGTCAGCATCTTCATCGTGGTGGACTTGCCGCAGCCGTTGGAGCCCAGGAAGCCGAAGATCTCGCCTCGGCGGATGCGGAAGCTGACCTTGTCCACGGCGACGAAATCGCCGAAGCGCATGGTGAGGTCCCTGGCCTCGATGGCGATGTCCGCTTCGTCGCCAGCTTCCAGCGGCGTGATGGTGACTTCGGTGTGCCCGCGCCGTCGCGATTCCGGCAGCAGCGCGATGAACGCAGCTTCGAGCGATGTGGTGCCGGTACGCGCGAGCAGTTCGGCGGGGGTGCCGGTATCGAGCACCCGGCCGGCATCCATGGCCACCAGCCAGTCGAAGCGCTGTGCCTCGTCCATATAGGCCGTGGCGACGATCACGCTCATGGCGGGGCGCGTGGTGCGGATGCGGCCGATCAGCTCCCAGAACTGCGCGCGTGCGAGCGGATCCACGCCGGTGGTCGGCTCGTCCAGGATCAGCAGGTCGGGGTCGTGGATCAGTGCGCAGCACAGCCCGAGCTTCTGCTTCATGCCGCCGGACAGCTTGCCGGCCGGGCGGGCCAGGAACGGGTGCAGGCCCGTGCTGCGCGTCAGGTCGTCGATGCGCCGGCGGCGCTCGGCGTCGTCATGCCCGAACAGGCGCCCGAAGAAGTGCAGGTTTTCTTCCACCGACAGCGTCGGATAAAGGTTCTTGCCGAGGCCCTGCGGCATGTAGGCGATGCGCGGGCAGACGGCGTCGCGGTGCTTGCGGCTGCGCATGTCGCCGCCGAAGGTTTCCACCACGCCTTCCTGTACCGCGCGCGCGCCGGACAGCAGCGACAGCAGGCTCGACTTGCCCACGCCGTCGGGGCCGATCAGCCCGATCATGCGGCCCGCCGGCAGGTCGAGGCCGATGCCGTCCAGCGCCACCGTCTTGCCGTACTTCAGGCTGACGCCGGCGAGCCGGGCGACCGGGGGCAGGGCGGCATCCATGGCTACTGCGGCACCTTCACCGCCAGGTTGGCCGGCCATTCCGCCTTCGGGTCGAGCTTGACCCACGCCACGCCGGGCACGCCGGTCTTGACCTGCTTGAGGTGCTTCCTGAGCAGTTCACGGTCGATCTGGGCCTTGACGCGGAACATCAGCTTCTCGCGCTCGCTGGCCGTCTCGACAGTCTTGGGCGTGAACTGCGCGGTGCTGGCCACGAACGAGACCGTGGCGGGGATCACGTAGCCGGGCGCGGCATCGAGCAGGATGCGCGCCTCGGCCCCCAGTGGCACGCGGCCGGCCACGGTCGCGGGCAGGAAGAGGGTCATGTACACATCCGACAGGTCGACCAGGTTCAGCACCTTGCCGCCAGCGCCGAGCACTTCGCCGGGCTGGGCGATGCGGTACTGCACGCGCGCGTCGCGCGGCGAGGTGAGCTGGCTGTCGGCGATGTCCGCCTCGATGCGCGCCACGGTGGCCTTGGCCGCGATGATGGCCGAGCGTGTGCCGACGAGCTGCGCGCGCGCCGCCTCGATGGCGGCCTGCGCGGCGGCCACCTGCGCCTTCGACGCCGCCACGGCCGCCTGGGCGCTGCGCACGCGCGCGCGGTCATCGTCGAGTTCCTGGATCGACGAGGCGCCTTCGCGCGACAGCGTGCTCGAACGCGACAGGCGGCGCTGGGCCGCGTCCAGTTCGCTCTCGCGCTGCGCCACGACCGCCTGGGCCGCGGCCTTGTCGCTTTCGCGCACGGCAACCTGCGCTTGCGCGCTGGCGGCGGTATTGACCGCCTGTTGTTCCTGCGCGCGCGCCTCGTCGCGCTGCGCTTCGAGCACCTGGACCTGCATGCGCGCGAGCGGCGCGCCGGCGGCAACGAAATCGCCTTCATTGACGAGGATGGTGTCGATGCGTCCGGCGAGCTTGGTCGCCACGTCGATCTGGGTGGCCTCGATGCGGCCGTTGCCGCTGGCGAAGCCCGGGCCGGGACCGGTTTCGCGCATGGCATTCCAGCCATACACGCCTGCCGCGACGGCCAGCGCCACGGCGGCGAAGGGAATCAGCTTGCTGGCAGGGAATCTCATGATGGCTTGCCTGGGAATGGGAGCGGCGCGGGCATGCCGGCAGTCTCGGCAGTCTCGTTAGCGTAGACGCGCGTGCCGCCGCCCAGCGCGGTGTAAAGGGCGACGCGGCTCGACAGCAGTGCGCGGCGGGTCTGCACCAGCAGCTGCTGCGCGCCCAGCAGGTCGCGCTGGGCATCCAGCACTTCCAGGTAGGGCGTGGCGCCGTTGTCGTAGCGCAGCCTCGCCAGCCGCTCGCGTTCGGCCTGAAGCTCCAGCGTGGCCTGCAGGTCGGTGACCTGTTCGGCCAGGCGCTCGCGCGCGGAAAGCGCGTCCGAGACATCGCGGAAGGCGGCCTGGATGGTCTTCTCGTACTGGACGATGGCCTGGTCGCGCCGCACCTCGGCCAGCTTCAGGTTGTTGCGGTTGCGCCCGGCATCGAAGATCGGCACGGACAGCGACGGGCCGAAGCTCCAGGCGCGGCTGGGGCCGGTGAACAGATTGTCCAGTTCCACACTGGCCGTACCGAAGGTGCCGGTCAGCGTGATGCGCGGGAAAAACGCGGCGCGCGCGGCGCCGATATTCGCGTTGGCGGCGGCAAGCTGGTGTTCCGCGGCGACGATGTCGGGGCGGTTGGTCAGCAGTTCGGAAGGCAGCCCGGGCGCCATGTCGCGCAGCACGATACTGTCGTCGAAGCGGCCGCTCTGCGGGGACAGCGGGGGCAGGGCCACCGGCGCGCCGACCAGCAGCGCCAGCGCATTGGCCTGCGCCGCGCGTTCCTGCCGCAGTTGCGAACCAAGCGTGCTCGCCTGGCGCCACAGGGCTTCTACCTGCGTCAGGTCGAACTTGGAGGTCGAGCCCATTTCGTAGCGCCGCCGGAAGATGCGCAGCGACTCCGCGCGCGAGGCAATGGTCTGGTCCGTGAGTTCGATGCGCTCGTCCAGCTCGCGCAGCACCAGGTAGCCGTTGGCGACCTGGCCGATCAGGCTGACGGTGGCCGCTTCGCGCGCGGCATCGGTGGCCAGGTAGTTCTCGAGCGCGGCGTCCTTCAGGCTGCGCACGCGGCCCCAGAAGTCGAGCTCCCACGCATTCATGCCGACACCGGCCTCGAAATCGTTCAGGGTCAGCGGGCGCCCGGTGGGGCTGAAGTCACCCGGCGTGCGCGAGCGCGTGGCGCTGGCGCTTACGCCGATGGTCGGAAACTGTTCCGAGCGCTGGATGCCGTACAGTGCTTGCGCCTCTTCGACGCGCAGCACCGCCGCACGCAGGTCGCGGCTATTGGCCAGGGCCTGGTCGATCAGCGCCCGCAGCGCCGGGTCGGCGAAGAAATCGCCCCAGGCGGTCGCGGCGGCGGGCGAGGGCAGCGTGGCGCCGGCTTCCGCGCCGGCATAGGTGGCGGGGACTGGCGCGGCGGGCCGTTCCAGCGGCGGCGCCATCGACACGCAGGCGGACAATGCCATGGCCAAGGCGGCTACCGTGGCGGCAGCCGGCCGTGGCGGGGAGTTTCGGGGTGGCAGTGGCTGCCGGAGTGTGCGGGCGGATCGTCTGGGAAGCACTGCACCCATCGCTCAGCCTCGGAGCGACGGGTCCTGTGGCCTGCGGCGGGTCTGGATCGGGACGCGCCGCGGCGCGCGCTTGGGCACACGCCGCAGTGCGGCGCGGGTCAGGACAACGGAGACGATGGCCGGGATGGCAAGGAAGGCGACGGCGTATACAAGGACTGGGGCGCTCATTTGCGTTTTCCGGTAATTAACTACAACATTACTGTAATGATCTTGCGGCCCCTGCTTCTTGATAAAAATCAAGGCGTTCCGGACCGGCCGCGCTGCTGCGGGACGCAGGGCGCGGTCACCGCCAGGATCGAACGCAGCGGGTGCGCAAGGGCCGCAGGACAGCCGGGTCGACAAAACCGGCGCGCCGCCACCATGGCGTGGAGCAGGACTACAGGACTGTGGGGAAGTCGTCGCCAGACATCGGGCTTCGCACGCTGCGCGGCGGCGTGGGCAGCGAGGCGATCACGCGTCATTCAGCACGGCGGCCAATGCCTGGCGCGCCGCGCTCATGCCGGATGCGGTGCGGGACCCTGGCGAGCCTGTCGCTCGCGGGTCCCGCCAAGCTCGGCTCAGCTTGACTTCGGCTTGAGCAGGCTGCCCGCCTCCTGCAGGTTCTGCTGGGCACGGTTGCCGATCACGGCCATGGCGTCGGCTTGCGACTTGCGGGCCATCTCTGCCAGTTCGCGCATGTTCTCCAGGGCCTGGTGCAGCGCCTTCTGCACGAACTCGTTCTGCCTGGTCATGGCCTCCGCCGGGTTGCCGCCGGCTGTCATCTGCTGCGCCGCGGACTGGATCTGCTGCATGGCCTGGCTGAAGATCTCGGCCTGCTTCTGCATCAGGGCCTGCATGCCCTCATAGGCGAGCTTGTTCGCTTCGCCAAGCGCCTCGATGTCCTTGCGCCGTGCTTCCATCACGGCGCCCATGTCCATGCCGGGAAGCTGGAATTGCTCGAGCATCTTGGTGAAGTCCGTGAATGGGTTGGGAGGGGTAGTCATGCGGTTACTCCTTGTCATCGGGGGAAATCGGAGGGGCGGTTCGTACTGCATGTCTACGAATACTCTAGGTGGTGTAGGGGGCGGCCGGCAAGGAGAGGGAGGGGGGAGCAGCATCTGGAAGGATGGCAAACCAGGCAAGCATCGCTGGTTGCGCGGCGCACGCTTGCCCTGGTTTGCCGCCTTCGGCAGATCGTGCCCGAAGGCGAGCGACGGCCGGACGAGGCTCAGAGATCCAGGACCAGCCGCTGCGCCTTGCTGCGCGACACGCATAGCATGATCGTCTTCTGCGCAGCCTTTTCCTCGTCGCAGAGGTAGTTGTCGCGGTGGTCCGCTTCGCCTTCGATAATGGCCGTCTCGCAGGTCCCGCAGATTCCTTCACGGCACATGCATTCCACCTTGACGCCGGCCTTCTCGATCACGCGCAGGAGCGTGTCGTCGGGGCCGACCTGCAGGGTCAGTCCGCTCTTGCGCAGCGTCACCTCGAAGGCTCCGCCAGTCGCATCGACCTCGTTGCGGAACTGCTCGAAGTGAATGCGCGAAGCGTCCCAGCCGGCGGCCCGGGCAGCATTGATGACGGCGTCGTTGAGCGCGGACGGGCCACAGACGTAGACGTGGGCGTCCGCCGGCTGGTTGGCAATCAGAACGGCGATGTCGAGCTGGACGCCGGTGTCGCTCTCGTATTGATGCCATTGGCCCGGGCTCAGCATGGCTGGCAGCGTGTCGAGAAACGCGGCGCTGGCGCGGTTGCGGAAGCAGTAGTGCAGCTCGAAAGCGGCGCCCTGGCGCTTGAGCGTCTGGATATGCGTCATGAACGGCGTGATACCGATGCCGCCGGCGATCAGCAGGTGCTTGCCGGCGCCCTGGTGCAGGGCAAACAGGTTGCCTGGGCGACCGATCTCCAGCTCGTCGTGCTCGCGCACGGACTCGTGCAGAAAGCGGGAGCCGCCGCGCGAGGCTTCCTCGAGCCGGACGCTGATCTGGTAGCGGCTGTCGTCGTTGAGAGCGCTGGTCAGGGAATAGGCGTTGCGGTAGCGGCCGTTGTCCATGTGGACGACGATGTGGCTGCCGCTCTCGAAGGCGGGCAGCGCGTCGCCGTCGCATGGCTGCAAGGTGAAACGCTTGATGCCGGCGGCAAGTTGCTCGATGCGGCCGACGCGCACGCGGAGGGTGTCGTTCATTGGGAACCTCGGGAATGCAAGTAGGGAGGGAGGACCGGCGGGGTGCCGGTCCTCGTGGGCGGAGGGCGTCGGGCCGGGATCAGCTAATGACCGTCAGCTTGGCAGCCAGCCAGACCACCAGCGCGCCGGCGACCAGGGCGGCGTAGGGCAGCCACGCGGCGCGGGCATGGGGAAGTTCCATGTCCCGGCGCATCGACTCGGGAAAGCGGCCCTTGTCCTGCACGTAATGGCGGTACACGAACACCGGCACGATCAGGAACGTGGCGATCAGGCCATTGCGCAGCGTGTTCTCGCCCTGGAAGTTGGCGCCGGCGCCGACGAAGGCCAGGTCGAAGAAGCCGCAGATCGCGCCGAGCGCCAGCAGCCAGTTCTTGCATTTGTATGGGCGCGGCCATTCGGCGCGGTCCAGGCGGTGAATCCATCCCGACTGCAGGTTCAGGAACACGAAGATCATGTAGCAGACGTTCGAGATGGACAGCACCGCCATGTAGTTCGACATGAGCAGCAGGAACAGGTTGAACACCAGGTCCGTCCACATGGCGCGGGTCGGGGAGCCGTGCTCGTTGACGTGCGAAAGGTAGCGCGGCAGCCAGCCGTCGACCGAGGCCTGGTACAGCGTGCGCGACGAGCCCATCATGGAGGTCATCACGATCAGCAGGATCGCGAGCACCAGCATCACCACGATCACGTTGAACACCACCGCGCCACCGCCCACGAATTTCGCCATGGCCGCGCCCACGCCGGTGCCGTCGACGATGGACGGCTCCAGCATGCCATGCAGGCCCAGCGAACCCTGGAACGCAATCGGTACCGCGATGAACATGAACAGGCACAGCACGCCGGACCAGAAGATCGCACGGAAGGTGTCCTTCTGCGGATCCTTGAACTCGCGGGTGTAGCAGACCGCAGTCTCGAAGCCGAAGGTCGACCAGCAGGCGAGGAACATCGCGCCCATCGCGGTGCTGATGCCGGCCGCATTCCAGCTGCCGAGCACGGCGGCACCGGAAGTGTCGTGGGTCAGCGGCAGCAGGGGCATGAAGCTCGTCGATGGCATGTCGCCCGTGAACATCGGCACCAGCGCGATGACCACCAGCGGCGTCAGCGACGCAATGCCCAGGATGCGCTGCGTGGTCGCCGCGGCCGAGGCGCCGCTGTGCTGAAGCTTGAAGGTAACGAGCAGGAATGCGGTGGCGAGCACGAAGGTCGAGTTCACCCGCAGCGTCAGGCCCTTGCTGATGAAGTCCAGGTCGACCAGCGTGAGCTGCCACGTGTTGATCACCGAGTCGGGCGGGAACAGGCAACTGAGCATGTAGCCGGCCGCGAGACTGGTGCCGAGCGCCAGCATTGGCGACCACGCGATCCAGTTGCACCACACCGACACCGGTGCAACGAACTTGCTGTATCGCACCCAGCCGAGCGCGCCGTAGACCGACGCGCCGCCCGACTTGTGCGGATACAGGCCGGAGATCTCCGCGTAGACGAAGCTCTGCGCGAAGCCGACCAGGATCGCGAGGATCCAGATGACCCACGCCGGGTTGCCGATCGTGGCCGATACGCCGCCGATGGTGAAGAGCACGCCCGCGGGCACGCCGCTGGTGACCCAGAAGGCATCCTTCCAGGTCAGCGTGCGCTGCAGTTCATGATGTTGATACGAAGGGGCGGATGAAGCGGCCGGCGCGTCCGCGCCGATCGAAAGTACATCTTTCTGTGAAAACACGTTGTCTCCTTGTTTCCAGGTTGCCGTTTGTGCGGAGCTGGCTCCGTCACGGTCTGCCGTCTGGGCTGTGGGTGCCTTTTGTGGGACGCCGGAGGCGTAGGAGGCACTTCTTTAAGGGGAGCCGATATGGGGGACGGCCTGGAAACGTATGAGGGGGATTGTGGGGGCAGTTCTCATCGTTGTCTCCTGTTGTCATTCCGGGGTTGCCATGTCGTGAAACATCGTTTCCCCCATGGCGTGGGGGTGATGAAGTGCTCTAGACGTTGTGCTGCGAGGCTGCCCTGCGGGATGCCTCGCGTACCGGCTTCCCCGCAGGCGTAGCCGCCCGGCGGCTTTTGCGGCGGTTGCGCCACCAGCCGAGCAGCGTCAGGCCGAGCCAGAAGCACTGCGTCAGGAAGGAAGCGAGGTTGAAGGCATCCGTGAGCGAGACCAGGATGCAGACCGGCCCGATGACATTGAGGGCGACGGCCAGCCTGCCGGTTGGCGATTTGTGCAGGACCTGCACGGCGAAGTGCGCGGCAACGTAGGCGGCGACGCCGACAAGACCGGTTGCATCGGTAAGACCCAGGGAAGCCATGGTTTGAGTTGGTTGAGGCGGTGAAAGCAGCGGGGGCGCGTCAGAACGTCTTGGTCAGCGAGACCAGGAAGGTGTTTTCCAGTGGATTCGAGACAGACGGGTTGCCCGCCGAATCCAGTGCGCCGGTGGTGTAGTGGTCGTAGACGTCGGAGCGCCCCCAGCCGCGCGTATAGGCGCCGGTGAGAGTCCAGCCGCCGTCGAAGGCCTTGGAGAGCGCTACGCGCACGTCGCGGAAGCCGTAGGCGGCGAAGTTGCGCACGCGCTCCTGTCCGTAGTGCAGCAGCAGCGAGACGCCGTAGCCGAGCTCGAAGGTGCCGTTGATGTCGAGGTAGCCCGAGCCGCGGCTGTGCAGGTCGTTGCCGGTGCCGATGGAGGCGCTGTTGTAGCCGAAGTAGTCGGGCGTATAGGTCAGCCAGTACTTGACGTTGAGCCACTTGTACGTCAGCGAGGCCACGGCTTCCCCGTAGTTGTACTTGGTCTGCGCGGACTGCAGCTTCGCACCCGGGTAGAGGTAGTAGTAGATCTGGCCCGCATAGACGAAGTCGCCGATGGTGCCGGTGTAGCCGCCGTAGAGGTCCCACTCGACGGTGCCGCCTTCGATGAACTTGTCGCTGACCGTCGACATCCACGTGCCGGCGGACCAGCCACTCGGGTGGGCGTAGTCGACGCCGCCCTGCACCGCGGGCTTGCCCCAGGTCTGGCGGAAGCCGCGCGAGACGTACTGCGAGGTCAGCGTCATGTTGGCGCTGAGCGGTGAGGGCGAGGCCGCCTGTTCCGGCGGTACGGTGGCCGTGACCTGCGGCACGGGTGCGGCGGCGACCGTCGTCTCCCCGCTGCCGGATTGGGCATGCGCGGCGACGGCCTGGCACAGCAGCAGCGCGCCGGTGGCGGCGGCCAGGCAAGGCTTGTGGCGTACTGCAAAACGCTTGCACAGCATCAATGTCTCCCCTTGGCCGGTCCTTGCTTGTGTCGTAGGGGCTGGCCGGCCTTTGTCATATGGGTGGATGTGGATCGCCAGGGGCGATGCGCAGGGGCGCGACGCTGCCTCCGGGCGTGCGGTGTCCTCCGGGACCGTCGGTCCCGGTGTCATCGTTCGTCAGAGGAGATGCGGGTTGATTCCCGCCGGCGTCGCGCCGTCGTCAGGCTGGCGCGAACATGGGCATCGCCGCCGTCCGCACCTGTGCCCCGGGCGGGTTTGCCGCCTGTCCGCGGATCGGCGTCGCCTTGTAGTAAGGCGCGTTCGAGCGCTGCAACGGTGCCCGTCCACGAATCACGTCGGCCAGCTTCTCGGCCATCATGATCGTCGGCGCGTTGAGGTTGCCGGTGACGATCTTCGGCATGATCGACGCATCGACCACGCGCAGGCCGGACAGCCCATGCACGCGGCCCTGGTTGTCGACCACCGCCATCGGGTCCGACGCGTCGCCCATCTTGCAGGTGCAGGACGGATGCAGTGCGGTCTCGGCGTGTTCGCGCACGAAGGCATCGATCTCGGCGTCGGACTGGATCATCATGCCGGGCTTGATCTCGCGGCCGCGGAACTGGTCCATGGCTTGCTGGGCGATGATCTCGCGCGTCAGGCGCACGCCGGCGCGGAACTCGCGCCAGTCCACGTCGTGCGCCATGTAGTTGAACAGCAGGTGCGGTTTCACGCGCGGGTCGCGGCTGGCCAGCTTGACGAAGCCGGTGCTCGGCGAACGCATCGAGCCCACGTGGCACTGGAAACCGTGCGACTGGACCGGGTTGCTGCCGTCATAGTTCATCGCCAACGGGATGAAGTGGTACTGCAGGTTCGGGAAGTCGAACTCGTCGCTGCTGCGGATGAAGCCGCCCGCCTCGAAGTGGTTCGACGCCGCGACGCCGGTGCCGCGCAGGTACCATTCGATGCCGATGCCCGGCTTGTTCCACCATTTCAGCGAGGGGTACAGCGATACCGGCTTGGTGCATTCGTACTGGAGGTACATCTCCAGGTGGTCCTGCAGGTTCTCGCCCACGCCCTTCAGGTCGATGACCGGGTCGACGCCGAGCACGCGCAGTTCGTCGGCATTGCCCACGCCGGAGCGCAGCAGCAGTTGCGGCGAGGCGATGGCACCGTTGCTGACGATGATTTCGCGGCGCGCGCGCGCTTCGCGCACGTAATCACCCTGGATGTAACAGACGCCGGTGGCGCGGGTACCGTCGAACAGTACGCGGTCGGCCAGCGCGCGGGTGTGCACCGTGAGGTTCGGACGGTCCTTCGCCTGGTCGAGATAGGCGAGCGACGTGCTGCAGCGGCGGCCCTTCGCGGTGGTTGTGCGATCCATCGGGCCGAAGCCTTCCTGGCGGTAGCCGTTCAGGTCGTCCGTGCGGGCGTAGCCGGCCTGCTCGCCGGCCGCGATGAAGGCGTCGAACAGCGGGCTGATGCCGGCCTTGGGCGTGGTGACATGCAGCGGGCCGTTGCCGCCGTGGTAGTCGTTGGCGCCCTTGTCGTAGGTTTCCGCCTTGCGGAAGTAGGGCAGGCAGTCGGCGTAGCTCCAGTTCTCCAGCGACTTGTTCGCCGACCAGCCGTCATAGTCCATCGCATTGCCGCGGATATAGACCATGCCGTTGATCAGCGATGAGCCGCCCAGGCCCTTGCCACGGCCCTGCGTCATGCGGCGGCCGTTCATATGCGGCTCCGGCTCGGTGACGTAGGCCCAGTTGTAGGTGGTGCCCTGCAGCGGGTAGGCCAGTGCTGCCGGCATCTGCGTGCGCCAGTCGAGCCGCCAGTCCGGGCCGCCCGCTTCGAGCAGCAGCACCGTCACGTCGGCATCCTCGGTGAGCCGCGTGGCCAGCACGCAGCCCGCCGACCCGGCGCCGACGATGATGTAGTCGTATTCGTGGATTGCGCTCATCGAGCTGTCTCCTCCTGATGAGTGATGTAGGCGATACCGGCGCTTACGCGCCGAACCACCCCATCGCCTTCGGTGCGAGGTTGATATAGCTGTGCTTCAGTTCGGTGTACTCGTCCAGGCCGATGCGCGCCAGCTCGCGGCCGATGCCGCTCGCCTTGTAGCCGCCCCACGGTGCTTCCGGGAAGTACGGATGGTAGTCGTTCACCCAGACCGTGCCGAAGCGCAGCGCGCGCGACATGCGGTTGGCCTTGTCGAGATCGCGCGTCCAGACCGCGGCGGCGAGGCCATACGGCGTGTCGTTGGCGGCACGCAGCGCTTCGTCCTCGGAGCGGAAGCGTTCCGCGGTAATCACGGGGCCGAAGATCTCTTCCTTCGCGATGTTCATGTCGGCGGTCACGTCGGCGAGCAGGGTCGGCTGCAGCCAGTAGCCCTTCCGGTATACGTCACCTTCGGGCCGTTTGCCGCCGTGGACCAGCCGGGCACCTTCCGCGACGCCTGCCTGCACCATGCGCAGGATCTTCTCGTGCTGCTGGGCCGACTGGACCGGCCCCATCTGCGTCTCGGCGTGGAAGCCATTGCCGATCGCGATGCGTGGCAGGCGCTCGGCCAGCTTTGCCACGAAGGCATCGTAGATGCTGTCTTCGATCATCAGGCGCGAGCCTGCCGAGCAGACCTGGCCCGCATGGAAGAAAGCGGCGTTCAGCGCATAGTCGACGGCCACGTCGAGGTCGGCATCGGCGAAGACGATGTTCGGGTTCTTGCCGCCCAGCTCCAGGCCGATGCGCTTGAAGTTGCCGGTCGCGGCCTTCATGATGCTTTCGCCCGCGAAGGCACCGCCGGTGAACGAGACCAGGTCGACGTCGCGGCTCTCGGCCAGCTCGGCGCCCACTTCGGCGCCGCCCGTAACGAGGTTGAAGACGCCGGCCGGCAGATCCAGTTCGGCGATCAGCTTCGTGAAATGGTGCGTGGTCAGCGGCGTCAGGTTGCTCGGCTTGATGATGACGGTATTGCCCGCGCCGAGTGCCGGGGCGATCTTCCACGCGGCCTGCAGCAGCGGGTAGTTCCACGGCGTGATCAGGCCGCATACGCCGACCGGCTCGCGCAGCGTGCGGCTGATGACATGGTGCGGCGCCTCGTTCACGGCGCCGGACTCCGAGGCCACCAGTCCCGCAAAGTAGCGGAACGTGGCGGCGATGTCGCCCATATCGGTGCGGCTTTCGGTGAGCGTCTTGCCGGTGTTCAGCGATTCGAGACGGGCGAGTTCCTCCGCGTCGCGATCGATCAGTCCGGCGATGTTGTTCAGCAGTTTGGCGCGGTCGCGGATGCTGGTCTGCCGCCACGGGCCGTCGAAGGCCTGGCGGGCGGCGGCAATGGCCAGCCGGGCATCGGCGCGGGTACCCTCGGCGGCCTGGGCGATCACGGCTTCGTCGGCGGGGTTGAGGATGTCGCGCGTGCCGCCTTCGAGTGGCGACCGCCACTGGCCGTCAATATAGAGCTGGGTCTGGATCATGGTTCTGGATTCCTTCTTCTTTGGGGCGCGTGTCAGGCGGCGAGGGCGTCTAGCACCATTTGCTGGAAGTGCTGCACGCCGTGCTCGCCGATTGCGGACGTACGATCGTCGGTGACCAGCAGCGGGCCTTGTCCGTTGCGATAACCTCGCGACTTCAGGCCGCGCTGCACCGACTCGACGATGCTCAGGTCTTCCGGCTTCAGCACGTTCTTGTAGTAGTCGATGAGCTGCTCCTGCTCGGCGGTCGGCGTGGCGTCGCGGAAGTAGAACTCGAAGTGCTGGATGGTGGTGTCGGCGTCGACCGGGAACATGTAGAAGACGCCGTAGTTGCCGTCGCCAGGCAGCACGTTCAGCGTGACGTTAGGCCACAGCCAGTAGGCGGCGAAATCGGTGTTGGGAGCGTCGCTGTCGTAGGTAAATGCGTCGCTGCCCGAGCGGGTCTTGCCGACCTGGCTCGTGTAGATGCCGCGCACCTCGTGCCGGTAGGTCTCCATCTGGATGGACTCGACCAGCGCCGGGTGGGCGGTCTGGCAGTGCAGGCATTCGAGATAGTTGTCGACCACGACCTTCCAGTTGGCCTTCATCTCGTAGGTGAGCCTGCGCGCGGGGACGAGCTTGTCCACGTCGGGGCAGCGCGCGCGGATCTCGTCGTTCAGGCCGGGCGCCAGTTCGGCCAGCGGCTTGGCGTTCATATCGAGGTTGACGAAGATCAGGCCGCAGAACTCTTCCACGCGGACCGGGGTCAGGCCCGCGTTGTCCTTGCAGAAGCCCGGCACGTTTTCGGCGTTGCGCACGTGGATCAGCTTGCCGTCCAGGCCGAAGGACCAGGCGTGGTAGGGGCACGTGATGACGTTCTTCGCCTTGCCGGCGCCTTCGGGAAACAGTTCATGGGCACGGTGCGGGCACACGTTGTAGAACGCCCGTAGCACGCCATCGCGGCCGCGCACGACGAAGACATTCTCGCCGGCCACATTGACCGTGGCGTACTGGTTCGGCTCGGCCACCTGGCTGCGGTGCATCACGCAGATCCAGTTGCGCGCGAAGATGGTCTTCTTTTCGTGTTCGAAGATGTCCTGCGAGGTGTAGTAGTGCGCCGGCAGGGTGTAGCCCAGTTCGCCGGGAGCGGGGCAGACGGGGGCAGTCGCTTGTTGCATGGCTTGTCTCCTTCGGGGTTCTTTACGTACCAGGGTTTAATTCACTGATAGTTAATTAAATAACTGTTGGTGATGTGAGACGAAGTCTAGTGACTCAAGCGCCGGCCAATCAACCTCAAAAAATCGATTGATTTTGCGAAATTGATGGCTGATTTCTATCAGGAACGCCAAAAAGCGGCGAATGCTGTATGGTTCTGGTTGTGTAATTCACTGACGGTTAATCGGAGATTAGGGAAAGCGATGACGGAAGACACATTCGCCGCCCGCTTCAAGGGTGTGCTGGAGGGCAAGCGCATCATGCTCAAGCAGGTGGCCGAGGCCCTGTCGGTGTCGCCGTCGGCGGTCCACAAATGGACGCGCGGCGGCGAAATCGAGTACGAACGGCTGCTCGCGCTCGCGAAGTTTCTCGGCGTGAACTGGCTGTGGCTGCGTTATGGCGAGCGTGCCATCGCGGATCTGGAGGCCAGCAGCATCACCGACCCGCACATGCGCGGACTGCGCCAGAAGCACCTCACGGAGATCATGGAGAGCGAAGCGCGGATGAAATTCGCGCAGGAGGTCTCGGGCATCGTCACGTGGGAATGGAACGTGCTGACGGACAGCGTGACCTATTCGCCGAACGACATCACCCTGTTCGGCCGCCATATCAGCACCATGGACGACTTCTGGGCCTGCGTGCATCCATCCGATGCGGCGCGGCTGCGCGAGGTGCTGCAGCGCGCGCTGGGAGCGCCGGAGATGCATGAGTGGGAGTTCCGCGTGGTGCACGAGAACGCGACGCGCTGGATCTCGTCCCGCGCAACGCTGGTGCACGACTTCGCACAGCGTCCCGTGAAGATGATCGGCGTGAGCCTCGACATCAGCGAACGCCGCCGCGCCGAGGCGGCCCTGCGGCAGAGCGAGGCGCTGCTGGCCAAGGCCCAGGAAATCGCCCACCTGGGCGGCTGGTACTGGAACATCCAGACCGACGACTGCTCGTGGACGGACGAGGCCTACCGCCTCTTTGGCTGGGCGCCCCAGGCATTCAAGGTGACGATCGAGCGATTCATGGCGTCCATCGTGGAAGAAGACCGCCCGCGCGTGGAGGCAGCAATCCGCGCGGCCATTATCGACGGGCAGCCGTACCGCGTCGAATTCACGATCCTGCTACCGGACGGAAGCCGGCGGGAGATTCGCGAGGAGGGCGAGGTGACGCTCGACGAGGATGGGAATGCGCTCACGATGGTGGGAGCGTCGCAGGATGTGACTGGGCAGAAGCGGGGATAGATTTCCATCCTTCGGAACCCGCGCCGCGCCGGCGTCATAGCGGGTAGCCGTCAGCCGGACAGGCCCTCCAGTTCTTGCCGCAAGGGGGCGTATGCACCGGCATGGCTGGCAGCCACTGCCGCGGCGGCAGCGGCATGGCGCGCCTGGGCCGCGAGGTCCGGCCGTGGCTCGGCACAGGCGGCAGCGTGTACGAAATCGTCTTACGCAAGGGCTTGCTGTCCAAAGAGGAACTTGACTGCATCCTGCGCCCCGAGACGCTGACCCAGCCGGTGCCGCTGGACTTGCACGGGAAGTCGCACTGAGCAAACGGGACCATCCGGCGGCCATGCCAGGGGCGGGAATTCCCGCCCTCGCACTTACTTGTCCGGAGACCAGGCCGCCATCAAGCCTTTGAGTTCCGCCCGCAGCCAGGCATTGCCGGGATCGGCGTGGTAGCGCTCATGCCAGTGTTGTTTCACGGCGAACGCCGGCAGCGGCACGGGCGGGGCAAAGATGGCCACACGTTCCTGCTGCACCAGCGCCTCGCCCAGACGGCGCGGCACGATGACGATCAGCTCGGTGCGGGCCACAAGCCGTGCCACGGCCAGAAAACTGGGCACCTTCAGCGCGACATGGCGCTCAAGCTTCCTGGCGGCGAACACCTTGCCCACGATGGTGTGTCCCGTGCCGGAGGTGGTGACGACGATGTGGCTCTCCGCCAGAAAGGCTTTGCGATCGGGGTTGCTGCGAATGCGCGGATGGTCCCGGGACGCCAGGCAGACGAAGTCCTGCTTGAACAGCATCTGCTGGTAGAAGCCAGCCTCCAGCTGCGGCATGAAACCCACGGCCAGATCGATCTCGCCGGATTCGAGGCGCCGCGGCACATCACTGGAGATGCGCTCGGCTTCGATCACGACACCCGGGGCGACACGCCGCAAGTGGTTCACGAGCTGGGGCAGCACCACGATCTCGCTGATGTCGGTCATGCAAATGCGGAACTCGCGCTCGGCCGTGGCGGGATCGAAATGCGTCCTGGCGCCCGCCAACCTTGCGAGCGTTTCGACGGTCTGCAGCACCTCCGGGTAGATGCGCTGGGCGTAAGGGGTCGGTTCCATGCCCTGGGAAGTGCGCGCAAACAAGCGATCATCGAAATGAGACCGCAACTTGCTCAAGGCCACGCTCGCGTTGGCCTGGGCCAAGCCCAGACGCTCGGCTGCCCGCGTGACGCTGCGGGTGCGGTAGATCTCCACGAAGACGTTCAGCCACTCCAGGTCGAGCTTGGCCATGGGGCTCCATTATCAAAAAACGATATTAAATCTATATAAGTATGCATCTTTCCTTGATGGATCGGTAATTCCACACTTCCGGCTACGTGCATCGCGCCGTGCCGGTGTCCCGAGAAAACCAGAAAGGAGACTTCATGCAAACATCCGCCTCACTTCCCGTACTCGTCGCCGGTGGCGGCATCGGCGGTCTCGCGACCGCGCTGGCCCTGGTGCGCCAGGGCTTTCACGTGCAAGTGTTCGAGCAGGCGCCCGAAATCGGTGAAATCGGCGCCGGCATTCAGCTTGGCCCCAACGCCTTCCACGCCTTTGATGCGCTGGGGGTGGGCGACAAAACCCGCGCCCGCGCCGTCTACACCGACTACATGGTCATGCACGATGCCATCGACGAGACGCTGGTGGGCCGGATCGAGACCGGCGAGACCTTCCGTAAGCGCTTTGGCAATCCCTATGCCGTGATCCACCGGGTGGACGTCCACGGCGCCCTGCTGGAAGGCACGACGGAAACCGGCCGTGTGGAGTTCTTCACCAGCACGCGCATCGTGAAGGTCGAGCAGGACGAGGCCAGCAAGACGGTGACGGCCATCGACCAGAACGGCAAGCGCTGGCGGGGCCAGGCCCTGATCGGCGCAGACGGCGGGAAATCGGTAGTACGGGCGCAGTACGTGAACGATCCCCCGCGCGTGACCGGGCATGTGGTGTACCGCGCCGTGGTCGACAAGGCTGATTTCCCCGAGGACCTGAAGTGGAATGCGGCCAGCTTGTGGGCCGGTCCGAAATGCCACCTCGTGCACTATCCGCTTCGCGGCGGCGAGCAATACAACGTGGTGGTGACCTTCCACAGCCGCCAGCAGGAACAGTGGGGCGTGACTGACGGCTCCAGGGAAGAGGTGGAGAGCTACTTCCAGGGCATCTGCCAGAGGGCGCGCCAACTCATCGAACTGCCCAGGAACTGGCGGCGCTGGGCCACGGCAGACCGCGAGCCGATCGACACCTGGGTCTGGGGCCGTACCGCGATCCTTGGCGACGCCGCACACCCGACTACGCAATACATGGCCCAGGGTGCCTGCATGGCGCTGGAAGATGCCGTCACCCTGGGCGAGGCCCTGCGCGCGAGCCACAACGACTGGGACCAGGCCCTGGCGCTCTACCAAAAGAACCGGGTCGTTCGTACCGCGCGCATCGTGCTGTCGGGACGCGAAATGGGTCGCCTCTATCATGCTACGGGCGTGGAGCGGCTGATCCGCAATGGCCTCTGGAAGGGCCGCACCCAGGAGCGCTTCTACGATGCGATGGAGTGGCTATACGGCTGGAACGTCCACAACTGCCTGCAGCAAGGCTGAGTCCACACCCAGCCCCCATCATGATCGACAACACATCAGGAGCAGACACCATGCATGAACTTGGCCGACTCGAAGACTTGCCGCAGGACTACCGCGACGAACTGGCCAGCCTCAACCTCGTGCCGCTGTGGCCCAGCCTGCGCGCCGTGCTGCCCCCGGGCGTGCCCTCACGCAAGACGCAGCCTGCGTTCTGGTCCTACGAGGCGCTGCGCCCGCTACTCATGCGTGCGGGCGAGCTGACCCCAATGGACAAGGCCGAGCGCCGCGTGCTGGTGCTGGCCAACCCGGGCCACGGCCTGGAGAAGATGCAGGCAAGCGCGGCCATGTACCTCGGCATGCAATTGCTGTTGCCTGGCGAATGGGCACCCAGCCACCGCCACACTCCCAACGCCGTGCGCATGATCGTCGAAGGCAAAGGCGCCACCACCACCGTCAACGGTGAAAAGTGCCCGATGGAACGCGGCGACCTGATCCTTACCCCCACCGGTCAGTGGCACGAGCACGAGCACGCCGGCCCGGAACCCGTGGTCTGGCTCGATGTGCTGGACCTGCCGCTGATCTACTACACGGAAACCTCGTACGCCATCGAAGGCAAGCGACAGGAGATCCGGCCCGGACGCGGTGATCAGGCCTATGCCCGCGGTGGTGTGGTGCCCAGCCCGATGTTCGAGCGCGGCGACCAGGCCTACCCAATGCTGCGCTATCCCTGGTCGGAAGCGCGCGCCGCGCTTCTGACCCTGTCGGCCGACCGCCCCGATCTGGAGGCCGTGCAGATCGCCTACGTCAACCCCGAGAACGGCCGCGATGCCCAGAACAATCTCGGCTTCTACGCGCTGATGCTGCGCCCGGGCCAGACCCTTCGCCTGCCGGTACGCTCTCCGGCCGTCGTGTTTCACCAGATCGAAGGCAGGTCGGAGCTCAGCGCCGACGACGCGGCCTACACGCTCCATGAAGCCGACACATGCTGCACGCCTGGCTACACCGAGGTCACGCTGCGTAATCACTCGACCACCGAGCCTGCTTTCCTCTTCATGGCCGACGAATCGCCGCTGCACCGCAAGCTCGGCGTGTATGAGAACCGGGGTTGAGCCCTGCGTCCCGGCGATTCCCAGCACGCGGGGCTGACACTCCGGACTGCCTGGTTCAGTCCTCGATGCGTCCGAATTCATGCCTTGCCAGAGGTGTCGAAGCAGACGCGCGAGCATTGACCGGCAAAAAAATGACGCCCCGAAGCGGATGCCTGCGAACCCCTTTCCGGGTTCGATTTCACCTACGCTTCGGGGCGCCGTTGCCCCGGCCGCCCCGTTTGGAGCGCATCATCGCGACCAGCTTATTTTGATAAGGGGCCGTCGTTGGCCCTGGGCTCCTCTGACGCAATATGCATGCCATACCCGTCGCGACTCGCTGTGGGCCTTGGAGCTCGCCAATGACAGGGCCGGAATGGAGCGCGGCACGAGTTCTGTGCGAAATGCGTCAAGTCGATGCCTGCGATAGGTGAACCGATCATCCGGACTGCGCGTGCGAACGAAGGTTTCGTCCGATGCTTATCCGGTTGTGGTGGTCTGTCATGGCACTTGGCCATGCACCGGTATGTCAGTGCGCCCAGCCGCCTCCGGGCGGCAGCTCCAGTCACACCCCTCCATCGCCGGGTATTCGCAGAAACCCTAAAGTTTCGGCTCCCACTGCCGTTCCCATCCATAGCCCGCCACTGGACCCGGTCCGGGTCGGCGGGGCACGAGAGCGAAAGGCGGCGGCGTTCCCGCGCGCCAGCACTTCGCCGTATCGAAGTCCAGATCAGGTAGAAGAAAACAATGAAGAACTTTGGAATCGGGGTACGCCTCGGCATAGGCTTTGGCGTAGTGCTGGTGCTGTGCGCGTTGATGTCCGCGTTTGGCATCCTGCGCCTGCAGCAGGTGGCGGAGCGCACGCATGACATGATGCAGCAGCCGCTGACCAAGGAGCGCCTCGTCAGCGACTGGTACCGACTGATGCATACCAGCGTGCGCCGGACCATGGCAGTGGCCAAGAGCGCCGATCCGTCGCTCGGCGCCTTCTTCGCCAAGGAAACGAAGGCGTCGCTCGAAGGCATCGCGGCGCTGCGCGACAAGATGCAGCCGATGCTGACTTCGGAGGCCGAGAAGGCCGCGTTCCAGAAGATCCTGCAGGTGCGTGAACCGTATAACGCCGCGCGCGACAAGATCACCAAACTCAAGCAGGAAGGGGAGACCGAGCAAGCCAACGAAGTGCTGGAGAAAGAGTTCGTGCCCGCCGGCGATGCCTACCTGGCGGAGATCCAGAAACTGCTCGACATCCAGCGCACCAGCATTGACACGACGGCTGCCGAGATCAACACCATCTACACCAATGCCCGCAACAGCCTGATGGTGCTGGCGGTGCTGGCGCTGGCGATCGGCGTTGCCTTTGCGGTGTGGCTGACGCGCGGCATCACCCTGCCGCTGGGCCATGCGGTGGAGATCGCCCGCACAGTGGCGTCCGGCGACCTGACCAGCCGCATCCGCGTGGACAGCCGGGACGAGACCGGCCAGCTGCTCAACGCGCTGGGCGAGATGAACGCCAATATCCTGCGCATCGTGCGCGACGTGCGCACCGGCACCGAGGCCATTGCCTCGGGCACCAGCCAGATCGCCGTGGGCAACACCGACCTGTCGCAGCGCACCGAGGAGCAGGCGTCTTCGCTGCAGCAGACCGCTGCCAGCATGGAAGAGCTGACCAGCATCGTGCGCCAGAACGCGGACAACGCCAGGCAGGCCAGTTCGCTCGCGGTGAACGCGTCGGAGATCGCGGCCAAGGGCGGCGATGTGGCCGACAAGGTGGCCGTGACCATGGAAGAGATCAACGGCGCATCGAAGAAGGTGGTCGACATCATCGCGGTGATCGAAGGCATCGCGTTCCAGACCAATATCCTGGCGCTGAACGCCGCGGTCGAAGCCGCGCGCGCGGGCGAGCAGGGCCGCGGCTTTGCCGTGGTGGCGGGCGAGGTGCGCAGCCTGGCCCAGCGCAGCGCCACCGCCGCCAAGGAGATCAAGGCACTGATCGGCGATTCGGTCGACCGCGTCGAAAAGGGCTCGGCCCTGGTCGCGCAGTCGGGCCAGACCATGCTGGAGATCGTGGAAGCGGTCAAGCGCGTGACCGACATCATGGGTGAGATCAGCGCGGCGTCGGCCGAGCAGAGCGCCGGCATCGAGCAGGTCAACCAGGCGGTGACGCAGATGGACTCGGTCACGCAGCAGAACGCCGCGCTGGTCGAAGAGGCTGCTGCGGCGGCCGGCTCGCTGGAAGAACAGGCCCAGCGGCTCAAGCAGGCGGTGGCGATCTTCCGCGTCGCTGCCTGATTCTCGGCCTGAGGCAGGCTCCGGTCGGAGTCGGCCCGGGATTGTCGGGAACGCGTCAATCGGGCCCGGCTTTCTCCCCTCTCCCGCACGCGGGAGAGGGGAGCAAACAGCCACTACAACGTTCAGCGCGCCTTCAGGAACTCGCCCACTTCCAGCAACACCAGCTCGTTATCATCCGCGCGATTGGGTTCGCGGCTGCTGGAGAAAGGCAGGTTGTTGTCATTGCCCACGACGATGTGGCTGGCATCCACCACGTCCACGTTCTCGATCGTAAAGAACGGGAAGGCCAGCGCGCCATCGGTCAGCGGCTTGCGCGCCAGGTGGTTCGGGTCGGCCATGCGCAGCAGGTCGATATAGCCGATCTTGCGCACCGGGGCGCCAGCGTTGGCATCGGTCAGCTCGATCTTGTAGATGCGCTTGAACTTCGCCACGTCGTCGAAGCAGTCGGTGCGCTTCTGGCCCGCGGGGCAGGCCTTGTCGGGCGTGCCTTCGCCGTTGTCGCGCTCGATGATGAGGCCGGTGGTGGCGTCGATCATATTGAAGTCGCCGATCGCATGGTGGCCGGCTTCGAGCACGTATTTCCAGTGGCGGCCAGTCCAGGCGCGCTGCTTCACGTCGAACTCCAGCACGCGCAGATAGGGTTTGCCGTCTACGGTCTCGTAGCTGCGGCTGGCCTCGTTCCACAGCGCCCCTTCGAGCAGCGCGTACAGCTTGCTGCCGTCCGGCGATGACGCCATGCCCTCGAAGCCCTTCGAGCGGCGTACCTCGAACTTCACCGTGCCATCGGGCGCGCCCGGCGTGGTCATGGCCGGGTGGTCGGGCGAGCGCACGACCTTGCCATCCACCTGCGTCTCGAACACCGCCAGCACCTTGCCGTCCAAATCGGCCTGGATCAGGAAGGGGCCGAACTCGTCGCCGATCCATAGCGAGCCGCCGGCGAACTGGAAGCTCTCGGTGTCGAAATCCGAACCGGTCAGGTAGCGTGCCTTGCTGCCCTCGTGCACGATGCGGAACGGCACCTTCTTGTCGGGGTCATGCAGGAACACGGTCTTCAGGCGCTGGAACTTGCCGCTCGCGAAATCCACTTTGTAGTGGTTCAGGTAGAGCATGAAGTCCGGCGAGTTGGCCTTGGCGCCCGCGCCGTTGTCGGTCAGCACCCAGAAGGTGCCGTCGGCCATGCGCTTGATCCCGGAGTGGCCCTGTGCGGGCTGGCCGCGGAACGGCAGCGACACGCCGGTCGGGCGGCCGTTGGACTTGCCTTCGACCGAGCCCGGCGTATCGGCACGCTGCGCGGTGGTGAACTTGCCGCTGATCTGCAGGTCGGCCGGAGCGTCCTTGGGCACCGGCAGATAAGTTTGGGCCGGCAGCACGGCGTGGCCGGCGAGCGTGGCTGGGTAGGCGGTCTGCGCCTGCAGCGACGGCGACAGGGCAAGGCAGGCCAGCGTGATGGCGCTGGCCAGGACGGTTTGACGGAACATCGGGCGGGCTCCTTTGCCGGGATCGGTGAGCGCGGCACCACGCCGCGCTAGCAAAAGCGCCCCATTCTGGCGGTCGAGTTTGACAAATTTGTGATGCTGCCGCCTCTGCGGCTATCGCCCGCAACCGCGGAGCCGCCGGTTTGCCGCCGCGCAGCCTCTACTTCCGGCCGTAGCGGCCCACGACGCTGGCGCCGCCGCGCGCATGTCCCTTGAGCGCCGCCATCAGTTCATCGCGCGTCAGGCCCGCAGGCAGCGCGCCGGGCTCCAGGTCGGTCGCAACCACCGTCACGATGTAGTGGTGCGGGACATCGCCGGGAGGCGGGCAAGGTCCGCGGTACGCGGCCTCGCCGGTAATGTTCTTGCCGACTGTGATGCCGGGGCCATCCTTCTGCCCCTCGCCCTGCCGCAGGTGGCCGCGATCCGCCGCGATGTTGTAGGCAACCCAGTGCGAGACCCCGAGGCCCATTGCGCCATCGGGATCGAACATGAAGATCGCCACGGAGCGCGTGCCTGCCGGCAGGCCGGACCACGCGACCGGGGGCGATACGCCCTGGCCGCCGCAGTCCGGCTGGCTGCCGCCATGCGCCGCGGGAATGGCGGCGTTTTCGGAGAAGGCGCTGGACGATACGGTCATCGGTGCGGCGTTGGCGATGGAAGCGCACGCCAGGCACAGCGCCGCGGACGCGGAAAGCAGCAATGGTCTTGCTTTCATTGGAGGTTCCTGTTCGAAGTTGACGGGTCAAGCCAGAAAGCTCGCCTTGATTCCACGGTAGGACGGATTCCATGGGATGCCTAGCCGCCGGCGCCGGGGTGCCTTTTTTGTCCTGTCGCACGCGCGCAGCCCGACCTATGCTTTGGAACGCATGGCCGACAGGCAATGGCGCTGCCGGCAATGCGCGAGGGCAGGTCAGGCCAGCAGCTTCCCTGTGCCGCCCGATGCCACTTGCATGCGTGCCTGTCCAACGTGTCAGGCCGCCCAACCCGGAGCCCAAGATGAGCAAGACCTACAAGCGCCTGGACAAGACCCAGGCGGCGGTGCTGATGGTGGATCACCAGGCCGGTTTGCTGTCGCTGGTGCGTGATATCGAGCCGGACCGTTTCAAGAACAACGTGCTGGCGCTGGCGGATCTCGCCAAGTACTTCAAGTTGCCAACCATCCTGACCACCAGCTTCGAGGATGGTCCCAACGGCCCGCTGGTACCCGAACTCAGGCAGATCTTCCCCGACGCGCCGTTCATCCCGCGGCCCGGGCAGATCAATGCCTGGGACAACGAGGATTTCACCAAGGCCGTGAAGGCCACCGGCAAGAAGCAGCTGCTCATTGCCGGCGTGGTGACCGAAGTCTGCGTGGCGTTCCCGGCGCTCTCCGCGATCGAGGAAGGCTTTGACGTCTTTGTCGTCACCGATGCGTCGGGTACGTTCAACGAAGTCACGCGCGATTCGGCGTGGCGGCGCATGAGCGAAGCCGGCGCGCAGCTGATGACGTGGTTCGGCGTGGCTTGCGAGCTGCACCGTGACTGGCGCAACGATATCGAAGGACTCGGGACGCTGTTCTCCAACCACATACCGGACTACCGGAACCTGATCACCGCCTACACGACCGTGAAGGGATCGCGCTAGCGCACCGGCGCGCACTTCCGCGCCTAGCGGGCGGCCTCGGCGTGGCTGCCCGCGCCAAAGCGCCTGCGCAGCGCGCGGTTAGCGTTGATCAGGTGGCCGTCGGACACTTCGACCACTTCGCGCAGGTAGTCTTCGCTGGCGTCGAGCAGGGCCGCGTACATATCCCGGCACAGGTCTCGCGCGGTGCGGCCCGGCCAGTCCGCCGGCAGGAGCTGTTCCGGCAGGTTCGGGTCGCGCAACAGCACGCGGCGGTATTCGTGCAATAGCAGGGTGCGCACGAAAAACGCGTCCGCCGGGACCATGCCGTGTGCGTCGGCCAGTACCGGCGAGAAGCGGCGCAGCAATGCCTGCCAGGCGGACGCCACGTCGCCAAGTTTGAAGGTCTGGTGCATCAGTGTCTGCAGTGGCCGGATCGAGAATGCCTCGATGCTGGTGGCTTGCATCACCGCCACGAACTCCTGCGCCTGCGCGGCACGGATGATTTCGCCCAGCGAGCCGGCATCGGCATTCGGGTGCGCGTACACGCCCGGTGCAATTGCGCCGAAGCCTTCCCACAGCAGTTCGCGCCTGAGCCGCTGGCGGATCGTGGCGCGCGCGTCGCCGCGCACCAGCGCCAGGGTCCAGCGCCCGTCCCAGTCGGGCGCATCGCCGGCATAGATCCGCTTGCCCGCATGGACGCAGCGCTGCAGCCCCGCCTCCGACAAGCCGTAATAGCTGCGCCGCCCGATCCGCGTGGCCTCGAGCCAGTCGTCCGCGGTCAGCCGGAACGTCGCGGTGCGCACCAGCCGGTCATTGATGCCGAACGGCGCGGCCAGGCGGATCAGGCTGCCCAGCCACAGCGCCTGCGGACGTGGCGCCACCACATCGCCGAACAACGTCACCAGCATCGAATTGGCGCCGAGCTTGAGCCCGCGCGCGAGTCGTGCGACCTGCGGGGAAACGGCATCCACGTCTGAACGAGTGGCCATGCATGCACCTTGAAGTGATACACAATCGTCGATTGTTTGAATCAAATTGTATCACTATCATCCACTGCAACCGAATGATTTGACGCAAGTCAAGACCCTACAGACCGGAGTACGGCATGTACGCACAGTTGGTGGATACCGGGGCAACAAGGCTCCGCGCGATGGAAGAGATGGACCCGCAGGAACGCGAGTTCCAGGCGCGCGTGGACGCCGGCATCAAGATCGAAGCCAAGGACTGGATGCCCGAGGCTTACCGCAAGACCCTCATCCGCCAGATCTCCCAGCACGCGCATTCCGAGATCGTCGGGCAGCTGCCGGAAGGCAACTGGGTCACGCGTGCGCCAACGCTCGAACGCAAGGCCGTGCTGCTGGCCAAGATCCAGGACGAAGCGGGCCATGGCCTCTACCTGTACAGCGCGGCGGAAACGCTGGGCGTGTCGCGCGACCAGTTGCTCGGCGACCTGCATTCCGGCAAGGCCAAGTACTCGAGCATCTTCAACTACCCGACGCTGAACTGGGCCGACATCGGCGCCATCGGCTGGCTGGTCGATGGTTCGGCCATCATCAACCAGGTGCCGCTGTGCCGCTGCTCGTTCGGCCCCTATGCCCGCGCCATGGTGCGGGTGTGCAAGGAGGAGTCGTTCCACCAGCGCCAGGGCTACGACATCCTGCTCAAGCTGTGCCAGGGCACCCCCGAGCAGAAGCAGATGGCGCAGGACGCGCTGAACCGCTGGTGGTGGCCGGCGCTGATGATGTTCGGCCCGTCCGACGCGGATTCGCCCAACAGCGCGCAATCGATGCAATGGCGCATCAAGCTGTTCTCCAATGACGAGCTGCGCCAGAAGATGGTGGACCAGACCGTGCCGCAAGCCGAACACCTGGGCCTGACCATTCCCGATCCGGACCTGAAGTGGAACGAGGGGCGCGGCCACTACGACTTCGGTGCCATCGACTGGGACGAGTTCTACAACGTCGTGCGCGGCAACGGCCCGTGCAACCGCGACCGCCTGCGCACCCGCGTCAAGGCCTGGGACGACGGCGCCTGGTTCCGTGAAGCGCTGGTGGCGCATGCCGACAGGCAAGACCGCGCCGCCGCCTGAACCCTCCGGCGCGCCAGCGCCGACAACCCCGCAAACTGACAGGAGAGTTGCCATGAAAGAGTGGCCGCTTTGGGAGATCTTTATCCGCAGCCAGCACGGCCTGGCCCACAAGCACGTGGGCAGCCTGCACGCGCCGGACGGTGAAATGGCGATCAACCATGCGCGTGACGTCTATACGCGCCGCAACGAAGGCGTGAGCGTCTGGGTGGTAAAGGCCGCCGACGTGGTCGCCAGCAGCCCCGGCGACAAGGGCCCGCTGTTCGAGCCCGCCAACAGCAAGGTCTACCGGCACCCCACCTTCTTCCCGATGCCGGAAGAGGTCAAGCACATCTGATTTCCAGGCGCGAGGACGCATCCACCATGGACCAACACAAGTTCGAATACCTGCAGCGCCTGGGCGATACCACGCTGGTGCTCGGCCAGCGCCTGTCGGAATGGTGCGGCCGCGGCCCCGCGCTGGAAGAGGACATCGCGCTCACCAACGTGGCGCTCGACCTGATCGGACAGACCCGCCTGTGGCTTGGCTACGCCGCCGAAGTCGAAGGCGCGGGCCGCAGTGCGGACCAGCTTGCCTACCTGCGCGACGCACACCAGTTTCGCAACCTGCTGCTGGTGGAACAGCCCAATGGCAGCTACGCCGATACGCTGGCACGCCAGTTCCTGTTCGATACCTGGCACTACTTCCTGCTCGAGCGGCTGCAGCATTCGACCGATGCGCGCATTGCCGAGATCGCCGCCAAGTCGCTGAAGGAAGTGACCTATCACGTGCGCCGCAGCGCCGACCTGGTAGTGCGCCTGGGCGACGGCACCGAAGAGAGCCACCGCCGCATGCAGGACGCCTTCGACGACCTGTGGATGTTCACCGGGGAACTGTTCGAGTCCGACGCCGCCGATGCCGCGCTGGTCGCGCAGGGCGTCGCGGTGGACCCGGCCACGCTGGCTGAATCGTGGCAGCGGCATGTGAGCGAAGTGCTGGAAGAAGCGACGCTGCGCGTGCCGGCGGGCGGCTGGTCGCAGACCGGTAGCCGCCAGGGCCGCCATACGGAACACCTTGGCTACCTGCTGGCCGAGATGCAGTTCCTGCAGCGCGCCTATCCGGGCGCCCAGTGGTGAGCGCCATGCCAGCGCAAGTGGCTGAACGGGCAAGCGTCGAACAGGTCCTGGCCTGGCTTGACAAGGTGCCGGACCCCGAGATTCCGGTGATCTCGGTAGTCGACCTCGGCATCGTGCGCGACGTGGCGTGGGTGGATGACACCTGCGTGGTCACCATCACGCCGACGTACTCGGGCTGCCCGGCAATGACGGTGATCCGTGACGACATCGAGCGCGTGCTGGCCGGGCAGGGCATCGACCGCGTGAGCGTGCAAACGCGCCTGGCGCCGGCCTGGACCACCGACTGGATGAGCCCGCGCGGCAAGGCCAGCCTGTCCGGCTACGGCATTGCGCCGCCCGCGCAGCAGGTGATCGACATCAGCGGCATCAGCCGCAAGGCGTCGCCGGCGCTGGTAGTCGCGTGCCCGCACTGCGGCTCGCGTCACACGCGCCTGGTCAGCCAGTTCGGCTCCACGGCATGCAAGGCCCTGTACCGCTGCGGCGACTGCAAGGAGCCGTTCGATTACTTCAAGGCTCACTGAACGAGACAGGTGGGGGAGATGAGCAAATTCCATGAACTGACGGTGGCCTCGGTCACCCGCGAAACGCGCGACGCCGTGGCGATAACGTTTGCCGTGCCGGACGAACTGGCCGATACCTACCGCTATGTGCAGGGCCAGCACCTGACGCTGCGCGCCGGCATCGGCGGCGAAGACGTGCGCCGTTCCTATTCGATCTGCGCGGCCGTGCAGGACCAGCGCCTGCGCGTGGCGATCAAGCGCGTGGACGGCGGCCTGTTTTCCAACTGGGCCAACGACGCGCTGCAACCCGGCATGACGCTCGAAGTCATGCCGCCGTCCGGGCACTTCCACGTGCCGCTGTCGGAAACGCACAGCAGGCACTATGTCGCCTTTGCCGCCGGCAGTGGCATCACGCCGATGCTGTCGATCATCAAGACCACGCTGATGACCGAGCCGGACAGCCGCTTCACGCTGTTCTACGGCAACCGGGCATCGTCCTCGGTACTGTTCAAGGAAGAACTCGAAGACCTGAAGGATACCTACCTGGAACGCTTCAACCTGGTCTTCGTGCTGAGCCGCGAGCAGCTCGATATCGACCTGTTCAACGGCCGCATCGACGGCGACAAGGTGCGCGCGCTGCTGCGCCACTGGGTACGTCCGCAGGATATCGACGTGGCCTTTATCTGCGGCCCGCACTCGATGATGGAAGAGGTCTCGCAGGCGCTGCAGGAGAGCGGCGTGGACAAGGCACGCATCAAGCGCGAACTGTTCGCCACCAGCATTCCCGCGGCGCGTCCGGCGGCCCATGCGCACAAGCAGGTGGGCCAGCAGCAGTGCGAGGTCACCGTGATCCAGGACGGCCGCACGCGCCAGTTCACGCTGGAGAAGAACAAGGAGACCATCCTCGACGCCGCGCTGGCGCAGGGCATCGAGCTGCCTTACTCGTGCAAGGGCGGCGTGTGCTCGACTTGCCGTTGCAAGCGCATCGAGGGTGAGGTGGACATGGATGTCAACTTCGCGCTCGAAGACTACGAAGTCGCGCGCGGCTTCATCCTGAGCTGCCAGAGCTACGCCGTCACCGACAAGCTGGTGATCGATTTCGACCAGGAAACCTGAAGCGTCTCCCGGTACTTACTCACGCCATTCAAGAACCCGTTTCCCCGGAGCAAGCCGTGTCCCATCCGTTTTTCACGCGTCACCAGGCCCTGCTGGACCAGGCCACCCAGGCCATCGCCGAGCGCGGCTACTGGAGCCCGTTCCCCGAATCGCCCAGCCCCAAGGCTTACGGCGAAACCGCCAACGCCGACGGCAAGGCCGCGTTCGAGGCGCGGCTGAACAAGCCTTTCGCGCTGTCGCAACCGGGCACCATCGGGCGGGCCGGCAAGGAAGTCTCGCCATACGGCCTGGAACTCGGCGTTACCTATCCGAAGCCTGACCTCGACCAGCTCTTCGCGGGCATGGCCAAAGGCATGCCCGCCTGGCGCAAGGCCGGGCCGGAGGCCTGGGTCGGTGTGTCGCTGGAGATCCTGCACCGCCTGAACCGCCGCAGCTTCGAGATCGCCTACGCGGTCATGCACACCACCGGCCAGGCCTTCATGATGGCGTTCCAGGCGGGCGGCCCGCACGCGCAGGACCGCGGCCTGGAAGTCGTGGCCTATGCGTGGGACGAGATGCGCCGCATCCCGAAGCGTGCGGTCTGGGAAAAGCCGCAGGGCAAGAACGAGCCGCTGCGCATGGTGAAGCAATACACCGTGGTGCCGCGTGGGGTGGGCCTGGTGATCGGCTGCTGCACATTCCCGACCTGGAACGGCTATCCCGGCCTGTTCGCGAGCCTGGCGACCGGCAACGCCGTGGTGGTCAAGCCGCATCCGGGCGCGATCCTGCCGCTGGCGATCACCGTGGAGGTGGCGCGTGAAGTGCTGCAGGAAGCGGGTTTCGATCCGAACCTCGTCACGCTGGTGGCCAACGACCCGACCGAGCGCATGGCGTCGACGCTGGCGCTGCGCCCGGAAGTCCGCCTGATCGATTTCACCGGCAGCACCGCCAACGGCGACTGGCTGGAGCGCAATGCGCACCAGGCGCAGGTGTATACCGAGAAGGCCGGCGTGAATCAGATCGTCATCGACTCCACCAGCGACTTCAAGGGCATGGTGCGCAATATCGCGTTCTCGCTGGCACTGTACTCGGGCCAGATGTGCACCGCGCCGCAGAACATCTATGTGCCCAAGGATGGCATCGATACGCCGGAAGGGCGCCTGAGCTTCGACCAGGTTGCCAGCGCCATCGGCGAAGCCGTGGGCAAGCTCACGGGCGATGCCAGCAAGGCGGTGGAACTGCTCGGTGCCATCCAGAACGACGGTGTGGTGCAACGCATCGAAGCGTCGCGCGCGCTGGGCGAGATCGTCATCGACAGCCGCGCGCTGCAGCATCCGGAATTCCCGGACGCCCGCATCCATACGCCATTGGTGCTGAAGGTCGACGCGGGTGATGAAGGCAAGATCATGCAGGAGCTGTTCGGGCCGATCTCGTTCGTGGTGGCCACCAATGACACCGCGCACAGCATTGCCGTGGCGCACCGCGGCGTGAAAGAGCATGGCGCGCTGACGCTGTCCGCCTACACCACCGACGACGGCGTGGCCGATGCCATCCGCGATGCGGCGGAAGACGCCGGCGTAGCGCTGTCGTTGAACCTGACCGGTGGCGTGTTCGTCAACCAGTCGGCGGCGTTCAGCGACTTCCACGCCACCGGCGCCAATCCCGCGGCCAATGCGTCGCTGTCCGACGCGGCATTTGTTGCCAATCGCTTCCGCGTGGTGCAGAGCCGCTCGCATATCTGAGCCTTGCCCGCAGTATCGTAGTCCCGTAGTCCCCCGCGCCGGCCCCCAACGCATGCGGCGCCATGAAAACGATGGAGTAGACAATGGTTCAACGCACCCCCCACCCCGACGAGCTGGAGCCGATCGAGCGCGCCAGCCGCGATGAACTGCAGGCGCTGCAACTGGAACGGCTCAAATGGAGCGTGCGCCATGCCTATGACAACGTGCCGCACTACCGCAAGTCGTTCGACGCGGCGGGCGTGCACCCGGACGACCTGAAGTCGCTGTCGGACCTGTCGAAGTTCCCGTTCCTGGGCAAGCAGGACCTGCGCGACAACTACCCGTTCGGCATGTTCGCCGTGCCGCGCGAGAAGGTGGCGCGCGTGCATGCGTCCAGCGGCACCACGGGCAAGCCCACCGTGGTGGGCTACACCGCGCGCGACATCGACACCTGGGCCAGCGTGGTGGCGCGTTCCATCCGCGCCGCGGGCGGCCGTGCCGGCGACCTGGTGCACGTGAGCTATGGCTACGGCCTGTTCACGGGCGGCCTGGGCGCGCACTATGGCGCCGAGAAGGCCGGCTGCACGGTGATCCCGATGTCGGGCGGACAGACCGAGAAGCAGGTGCAGCTTATCCGCGAGTTCCAGCCGGACATCATCATGGTGACGCCGTCGTACATGCTGAACCTGATCGAGGAGATGATGCGCCAGGGCATGGACCCGGCGGAAAGCTCGCTGAAGGTCGGCATCTTCGGCGCGGAGCCGTGGACCGATGCCATGCGTGCCGAGATCGAAGCGCGCGCCGGCATCGACGCGGTGGACATCTACGGCCTGTCGGAAGTCATGGGCCCGGGCGTGGCTTGCGAGTGCATCGAAAGCAAGGACGGACCGGTCATCTGGGAAGACCATTTCTACGCGGAGGTTATCGACCCGGTGACCGGCGAAGTGCTGCCCGACGGCGAGGAGGGCGAACTAGTGTTCACCTCGCTGACCAAGGAAGCGCTGCCGGTGATCCGCTACCGCACGCGCGACCTGACGCGCCTGCTGCCGCCGACATCGCGCTCGATGCGCCGCATCGGCAAGATCACCGGCCGTTCGGACGACATGCTGATCATCCGCGGCGTGAACGTGTTCCCGTCGCAGATCGAGGAACTGATCCTCAAGGCGCCCGCCCTGGCGCCGCAGTACCAGCTCGTGGTCACGCGCGACGGCCACCTCGACAAGCTCGAAGTGCGCGTCGAAGCGCGCCCGCAGGCGGGCAGCCTGGGCAGCGACGACCGCGCGGCGCTGGAACGCGACCTCAAGGACCAGATCAAGACCTACGTCGGCGTCACTACGCGCGTGCAGGTGCTGGATGCCGAGGGCATCGAGCGCACCAGCGTCGGCAAGGCGCGCCGCGTGCTCGACATGCGGCCCAAGATAACGCACGAGCAGCCGGTCGGGGCGATCTGACCATCCGGGCCGGCAAGCCTTGCCGGCCCGCATTCCTTACTGATCTGACAACGACAATGGCGCCCGCCAAGAGGCGCCACGCCGACACTCGCGCCAAAGGAGACCACATGGACGCGCAACAACTGGAGACCCTCCAGCAGCACCCCGATTTCATCCGGCTGGCCAGCAGGCGGGCACGCCTGGGCTGGTCGCTCACCGTGGTGATGCTGACCATCTATTTCGGCTTCATCCTGCTGCTGGCCTTTGTGCCGGCGACGCTCGGCACGCCGCTCGGCGGAGGAGTGATGACGCTCGGCATCCCGGTCGGCGTAGGCATCATCGTGGCGGCCATCGTGCTGACCGCGGTCTATGTACGCCAGGCCAACACCGAACTCGATCCGATCAACGAGCGCTTGCGCAAGGAGTGCGAAGCATGAAGCCGATCGTCCAAAACTTGCGCCACCTGCCCATGTTGTTCATGGGCCTGGCCAGCAGCGCCGCGCTGGCAGCTCCGGCAATCCAGGGCGAAGCCACGCGCCGGCCGCTGAACTGGAGCGCCATCGTGATGTTCATGCTGTTCGTGCTGTTCACGCTTGGCATCACGCGCTGGGCCGCGCGGCGCACGCGCTCGGCATCGGACTTCTACGCCGCCGGCGGCGGCCTGACCGGCTTCCAGAACGGCCTGGCGATTGCTGGCGATATGGTCTCGGCTGCGTCGTTTCTCGGCATCTCGGCGATGATGTTCGACAAGGGCTATGACGGGTTGATCTACGCGCTTGGCGTGGTGGCTGGCTGGCCGATCATCCTGTTCATCGTCGCGGAGCGGCTGCGCAACCTCGGCCGCTATACGTTTGCCGACGTGGTGTCATACCGCCTGTCGCAGAAGCCCGTGCGCATCACGGCCGCCTTCGGCACGCTGACGGTCGTGATCATGTACCTGGTCGCGCAGATGGTCGGCGCCGGCAAGCTGATCGAACTGTTGTTCGGCACCAGCTATGAATCGGCGGTGGTCATCGTCGGCCTGCTGATGGTGCTGTACGTGCTGTTCGGCGGCATGCTGGCCACGACATGGGTGCAGATCATCAAGGCCGTGCTGCTGCTGGGCGGAGTCACGTTCATGGCGATCATGGTGCTGGCCCATTTCGGCTACAGCCCCGAGGCCATGTTCGCGGGCGCCGCCAGGGTCCATGACAAGGGCCTGGCGATCCTGTCGCCGGGCGGGCTGGTGTCCAATCCGATCGACGCCATTTCGCTCGGCGTTGGCATGATGTTCGGCACGGCAGGCTTGCCGCACATCCTGATGCGCTTCTTCACCGTGGCGGATGCCAGGGAAGCCCGCAAGTCCGTGCTGTATGCCACCGGCTTCATCGGCTATTTCTACGTGCTGATCCTCGTCGTGGGCTTCGGCGCCATCGTCATGGTCGGCGGCGATCCGGCCTATCGCGATGCGGCCGGCAAGCTGGTCGGCGGCAGCAATATGGTGGCGGTGCACCTCGCGCATGCGATCGGCGGGGACCTGTTCCTCGGCTTTATCTCGGCGGTGGCGTTCGCGACCATCCTCGCGGTGGTGGCGGGCCTGGCGCTGTCCGGCGCGTCGGCGGTGTCGCATGATCTGTACGCCAACGTGTTCCGGCAAGGGCGCGCCAACGAGAAGGACGAGATCCGCGTCTCGAAGGCGGCCACCGTGGTGATCGGCCTGCTGGCCATGGTGCTGGGCGTGCTGTTCGAGAAGCAGAACATCGCCTTCCTGTCCGGACTAGTACTGGCGATTGCCGCATCGGTCAATTTTCCGGTGCTGTTCCTGTCGATGTTCTGGAAGGGGCTGACCACGAAGGGCGCGGTGGCGGGCAGCGTCGCGGGGCTGGCGTCGGCCGTGGCGCTGCTGGTGCTCGGTCCTACGGTGTGGGTGGGGCTGCTGCATCATGACAAGCCCATCTTCCCGTATGCCAACCCGGCGCTGTTCTCGATGACGCTGGCGTTCGTGTGCGCGTGGCTGGTGTCGGTGCTCGACAAGTCGGCGCAGGCCGCGGCGGAACGTCGTCGCTTCGGCGCGCAGTTCGTGCGGTCGATGACGGGGATTGGGGCGGCGGGGGCGTCGCAGCATTGAAGGCGCCGGGCCGATGGAACCGGCCCGGCCTGGTGTCGCTCAGCTCGATGCCGCCACGAGATCGGTGGAAACCGCTACGGCGTGCCAGGCATCCAGTTCGGCCTCCACCTTTCGGTTCTTGGCCGTGATCCGGGCCACGGTATCGGAGCCGAGCGGCAGGCGAACCGGCGGCGTGTCGCTGTCAGCCAGCGTCAGCAACGCCGCTGCCAGCTTGGTCGGATCGCCCGGCTGCTGGTGGTTGGCCGAGTCCATGTGTCCGCGCATCGCGCCCACGGTATCGACGTACTCAGCAATCTCGCTGCCCACACGTACCAGCGAGCTGGCATCGAGGAAGTCCGTGCGGAAGAAGCCCGGTTCGACCACCGTGGCATGGACGCCCAGCGGCGCGAGTTCCGCGGCCAGCGCCTCGGTCAGGCCCTCCACGGCGAACTTGGTGGCGCCGTACACCCCCCAGCCCGGGTAGGCCGCATAGCCGCCGATCGACGAGATATTGATGACGTGGCCGCTGCGCTGGCGGCGCATCTGCGGCAGCACCGCACGCGTCACGCCGAGCAGGCCGAACACATTGGTCGCGAACTGGTTCTGTACCTCCTCGCGCGAGGCCTCCTCTACCGCGCCCAGCAGGCCGTAGCCAGCGTTGTTGACCAGCACGTCGATGCCGCCGAAGCGCGACACGGCGGCCTCGGCTGCGGCAATGGCCTGCTCGTCGCTGTTGACGTCGAGCGCCACGGCCAGCAGATGGTCATGCTCGCCCAGCGCATCGGTGACGGCTTGCGGCCGGCGCGCCGCGGCGACGACGCGGTCGCCGCGGGCCAGTGCGGCACGTGCAATCTCCAGGCCGAAGCCGCGCGAGGCGCCGGTGATGAACCAGACCTTGCTGGTGTTGGCGGAAGCGGTGGTGGTGATATTGGACATGGTGAGTCTCCTTGCGGTGGGTTGGGTTCCTGTTGGTGATGGCGTTGACCACGCAGGAAATGTAGGTCAGTGGAAAAGCTTGCAGTAGATCGACCAATGGCGTTTTACTGGCAACTGATAGTTGCTAATGTGCGCACGCGGCGGATGCCGGCAACGACCGTCTGCCTCGATTGAGCAAATCTCAACCGTATGGCAGACTCGCCGGCATGGATCGACTTCCTCCCCTCAATGCCCTGCGGGCCTTCGAAGCCGCGGCGCGGCACCTGAGCATCACGGTCGCCGCGCAGGAACTGCATGTCACGCCCGGGGCCGTCAGCCGCCAGATACGCGCGCTGGAGGACGGGCTGGGCGTGCAATTGCTGCATCGCGGTCATCGCCAGATCACGCTGACCCATACCGGCGAGGACTACTACCGGGCCGTGACCCGCGCCATGGACGATCTGCGCGAAGCGACGCGCCGGCTGGGCAAGCGCGCCAGGCGCAAGCAGCTCAAGGTGCGCGCGTACACGACCTTTGCGATGCGCTGGCTGATCCCGCGGCTGTCGAGCTTCCACGCGGCCAACCCGGGCATCGAGGTGCTGCTGACCGCCACGCTCGATCCGGTCGATTTCCGCAAGGAGGACATCGACGGGGCGATCCGGCTCGGCGATGGCAAATGGCCGGGGGTAAATGCCCACCGGCTGGTGTCCAACGTGCTGGTGCCCGTGTGCAGCCCCGCGCTGCTGTCGGGCGCTCGCAAGGTCAGGAAGCCGGCTGACCTGCAGCACCATACGCTGCTGCACTCGGTCGCCCGCCCTGACGACTGGGCGCACTGGCTGCGTGTCGCAGGGGCGGACCGCGATGTCGATGTGCGGGGCGGGATGACCTATCAGAGCTCGGCCATGGCCTATGCGGCGGCGATAGAGGGGCTCGGCTTCGCCATCGCGCAGCGTTTCCTGGTGACGGGGGACCTGGCCGCTGGCACGCTGGTCGCGCCGTTCCGCCAGGTGGTGGACATGGGCGAATTCACCTACTACCTGCTGACCCCGGCGGACCGCCGCGAAAGTTCCAGCATGGCGACGTTTCGTACATGGTTGCTGGCGCAGTTCGAGGCGCAGGGATGACTGGCGGCTTCCGGCCGTGACTGAGCTGCCACGGCGGGCACATCCGCGCAGTGGATGGCCTGCCGCGCCAGGAGGCGGTCGATCTCCTCGCCGCTGTAGCCGGCCGCGCGCAGCACCGCGCGCGTGTCCTGCCCGCAAACGGGCGCGGGCCGCGCCGGCTGCGCGTTCTCCTGCGCGCTGTTGATCGGAAAGCCGGGCATGCGGATGTCTCCGAGCACAGGATGCGCTACGTGGCGCACCATGCGGTTCGCGGCGACCTGCGGATGCCGCGCGACATCGTCATAAGTCGCCACGCGAGAGCACAGGATGTCGGCGGCCTGCAGTTCCGCCAGCCAGGCATCGGTGCCGCGCGTCACGAAGACGCGGGTCAGTTCCCTCACCATGTCGGCACGGTTGGCCACGCGCAGTGGCGACGTCGCAAAGCGCGGGTCGTCCGCCAGCGCCGGCACGCCGAGCGCTTCGCACAGGCGTTGCCAGCGGACGGGCATGTATGCCGCGATCATGATCCAGCCATCGGCGGTCTCGAACGCCTGGTTCGGCGCGGAGTAGGGCGCGGCGCTGCCTGCGCGTACCGGCAGTTCGCCGTCGGCGAAATTGCTCGTGATCGACGATTGCTGCAGCGCCAGCGCGGCGTTGAGCAGGTTGACGTCGAGGTGTCCCCCTTGCCCGTCGCGGGCGCGCTGCGCGAGCCGCGCCAGCACGCCGACACATGCGACATAGCCGGTCATGACATCGACCACGGGTGCCTGCACCTTGCATGGCTCGCCACCCGGCACGCCGATCAGGCTCATCAGGCCCGAGTCCGCCTGGATGATGCCATCCACGCCGGCATGGCCGGCATACGGCCCTTCCTGCCCGTATGCGGAAATCGAGCAGTAGACCAGCGACGGATGATCGGCCGACAGCTCCGCATAGCCCAGCCCCAGCCGCGCCATCACACCCGGCCGCATGCTTTCCACGACGATGTCGGCGCCGGCCACCAGGCGCCTCGCGACCGCCACACCGTCTACGGACTTGAGGTCCAGCGCTACGCCGAGCTTGTTGCGGTTGAAGCCGTGGAACAGGGCGCTGTCGTCGCCGATCCAGCCGGGCCCGAGGCCGCGGCCGAGTTCGCCGGCCGGCGGCTCGACCTTGATGACCTTCGCACCCATGTCCGCCAGCAGCATGGTGCAGGTGGGGCCGGCGCCGATCTGGGTGAAATCGATGACGGTCAGGCCGTCCAGTGCGTTGCTCAGCATGTCTGTGCCTCAGCTAGGAAAGAGGATGGGTGGAAAGTGCCCGAGGCGCTGCCGCCGAAGGCGGTCACAGCGCCACCTTGATGCCATTGCCTTCGATCACGCGCTGCCAGCGTTGCAGCTCCCTGCCGAGGTAGGCCTTGAGTTCGGCCGGCGAGGACGGCTGCGGCTCGAAGCCCTGCTGCGCGAGTTGCGCCGTCACCTCGGGGGACCTGAGCGCGGCCACCAGCGCGGCGTTGACCTTGTCGACGACGGTTTTGGGCGTCTGCGCGGGCGCGAGCAGGCTGTACCAGAGTTCGGCGTCATAGCCGGCCAGGCCCGCTTCCGCGAAGGTGGGCAGCTCGGGCATCAGCGCGGTGCGCTTGCTGCCGGCAATGCCCAGGGCACGGAGCTTGCCGGCGCGCACATACTGGATCGCCGAGGCAAAGGTCGCGAAGGAGGCCTGCACCTGCCCGCCCATCAGGTCGGTGATCGAGGGACCCGTGCCCTTGTATGGCACGTGCAGCAGCTCGGTCTTGTTCAGCCGCGCGAAGACCTCGCCGGCGAGATGCTGCGGCGTGCCGTTGCCCGGGCTGCTGTAGCTGATCTTGCCCGGGTTGGCGTGCGTGTACCCGATGAAGTCCTTGAGCGTGCGGAACGGCTGGTCGCTGTTGACCACCAGCATGATCGGCACCGAGGCGATCCGGCCCACGGGCTCGAAGTCGCGGTCAATCTTGAACGGCACTTTCATGCCGAGGAACGGGTTCATGGTCACCTGGCTCGATGCGATCACGAGCGTGTAGCCGTCGGGCGCCGCGTGCGCGACATAGTCGGTGCCGAGGTTGCCGCCGGCGCCTGGCTTGTTCTCGATTACGATGGTCTGGCCGAGCAGCTTGCCCATCTTCGGCGCGACCAGCCGCGCGAGGATGTCATTGCCGCCGCCGGGGGCGAACGGCACTACCAGCGTGATCGGCTTCTGCGCCGGGTAGGGGGCCTGCGCGGCTGCGGGCGCCGGCATGGCGAAACTCGCGGCCGCTAGCAGGCCTGCAAGCGCCGTGCGCGCGGATTGGAAGATGCGTGACATGCTTGTCTCCTGATGATGGTTCATGCCTGAGTGCCGCGCTCAGCGGCCCATGTAGCGCGGCGGTCGTTTTTCGGCGAAGGCCTGCCGGCCTTCCAGCCGGTCGGCGGTATCGCGCAATACGCCCCAATAGAGTTCGGTGAGCTGCTGCGCGTCGGACTCGCCCAGGTGAGGCGTCTGGCGCGACAGCTTCTTGATGGCCTGCACCGCCAGCGGCGCGTTGCGCGCGACCGTGGCGGCCAGCGTGAGGGCGCGGTCGAGCAGGGCCTGCGGCGCGACCGCTTCGGTGACCAGGCCGATGCGCAGGGCCTGCGCCGCATCGATGCGCTCGCCGGTCAGTGCCATCTGCATGGCGTGCGCCGATGGCACCGCCTTGAGCAAGCGGTGGAGGCCGGAGACGGCCGGAATCGACCCGACGGAGGCTTCCGGCAGGCCGAATGTGGCCGCCTGCGACGCCACGCGAAGATCGCATTGGAGCGCTATCTCCAGACCCGCGCCCAGGCAATGGCCATTGACTGCCGCGATCAGTGGCTTCCAGAGCCCGAGGTCGGACAGGTCCATCAGCCGGATGTACAGGCCCAGGTCGGCGGCCTGCTCCGGCGCGCGGAACAGGGCCTCCGGGTACGAGGCCACCGACGTGCGCGTGCTGGACAGGTCGGCCCCCGCGCAGAACGCTCGTGTGCCGGCACCGGTCAGCACCGCGGCGCGCAGGTCGTCGCGGTCGCACACTTCGGCCAGGTGGGCGCGCAGCGCGCGCAGGGCGGACACATCCAGCGCATTGAGCGCCTGCGGCCGGTCGAGGGTAAGGACGGCCACCGCGCCATTGATCTCCATGTGTACGGTCATGGCGGCCTCCTTACACGCTGGGCGACGACAGGCTGCGCCCGCCGCACACATAGAGCGTCTGTCCGGTGACATAGGACGCGCGCGGGTCGAGGAAGAAGCCCACGGCACTGGCGATGTCGTCCGCCGTGCCGATGCGCTGCACCGGCACCGATTTCTGCAGCCGGGCCTGCACCTCGGGCGCAAAGCCGCGGAAGAGCGGCGTATCGACAATGCCCGGCGCCACCGCATTCACGGTGATGCCCTTGGCCGCGAACTCGATCGCGAGCGAGCGCGTCAGGCTGACCACGCCGCCTTTTGCCGCGGAATAGTTGGCCTGGCCGAAGCCGCCCAGCCACGCGCGCGACGAAATGTTCACGACGCGCCCGTAGCCGCGCTCGACCATGCCGGGCAGCGCCGCGCGGCAGCACAGGAACTGCGAGCGAAGGTTGGTATCGATGACGAGGTCCCAGTCTCCATCGCGCATGGACAGGAAGCGCATGTCGCGCACGGCGCCGGCGTTGTTGACCAGGCAGTCGACGCGGCCCGCTTGTGCCTGCACCTGGGCGAAGGCCTCGTTGACGGCGGCGGAGTCGGTCAGGTCGGCCGCGGCGCCGATGACCTTAAGGCCCTCGGCAGCCAGCTTGGACACCGCGTCATCGAGCGTGGCCGCATCGCGGTCCAGCAGCGCGACGGTCAGGCCGCCGCGCGCCAGGTGCGTCGCAATGCCGAGGCCGATGCCGCGCGCCGCGCCGGTGACCACGGCGACGTGGGTGGGGTCAAAGTCTTGCGTGCCCATCTCACACTCCCAGCAGGTGAACCGATGACGCGGCGTGGTCCACGCCCGCAATGCCGCCGCCGGTGCATTGCGTCAGTCCGACGCGGGCGTTGGCAACCTGCCGTGCGCCGGCGCGCTCCTGCAGGTGCCACAGGATTTCCACCATCTGCGCCACGCCGGTGGCGCCGAGCGGATGCCCCTTGGCCAGCAGGCCGCCGCTCGGATTGACCGGCACACGGCCGCCAAGCCGCGTGGCCCCCGACTTCAGCAGGCCTACGGCTTCGCCGTGCGGTGCGAGGCCCAGCGCTTCGTAGTACAGCAACTCGGCGATGGTGAAGGCGTCGTGCAGTTCCACCACGTCGACGTCTTCCGGGCCGAGCCCGGCCTGTTCATAGGCCTGGCGCGCCGCGCGCGCGGTGATCTCGGCGTCGAGGGTGTCGTCGTCCGCCTGTTCGCGCAGGCCGGAGACGACCACCGAGGCCAACACTTTCACCGGACGGTGGCGGGCCGGGCGCTTGGTGCCGACCACCAGCGCAGCCGCGCCATCGACCTGCGAAGGGCAGCATTGCAGCAGCGTCAGCGGGTCGGCGATCATGCGCGAGGCCAGCACTTCTTCCACCGTGGTTTCGGTGCGCTGCTGTGCGAACGGGTTCAGCGAGCCGTTGTGGCGGTTCTTGACGGCCACCTCGGCCATGTCGGCGCGGCTGGCGTCGCGCTCGTGCAGGAAGCGCGTGCCGCGCATCGCATACACCGCCGGCAGGACCATGCCGGCCTTCGCATAGAGGTCGGTCTTGTGGTCATTGCGCTGCATCGGGATGGTGCCGCCGCCAAGCGCGGTGAGCTGCTCGATGCCGAATACCAGCACCGTGTCGTACTGGCCGGCCAGCAGCGCATGGCGCGCCAGGTGCACGCCGGTGGCGCCGCTCGCGCAAGCGTTCTCGACGTTGTAGACCGGGATGCCGCCAAAGCCCAGGTCGCGCACGATGAGCTGGCCGAGGATCATGCCGCCCAGCACATTGGCGCAGTAGATGGCCTGGATGTCGGCCGGCCGCAAGCCGGCGTCGTCCAGCGCCTGGAGGATGGCCTGTTGCGCCAATTCGGGCGCCAGCACGCCACTGTGGCGGCCAAACGGCGTCATGGCGCCGCCGTGGATGTAGATGTCCTGCATCTTGCTTACCTCGTGGGGGTCAGGCCGGCACGGCCAGGAAGACGTAACCGAAGTCGGCATCCGGCTGCGCGGTGTAGCGCTGCCCGATGGCGGGGCGGTCGGTGCCTAGCAGGCGCCCGAAGATGCGCACGGGGCCAGGGAAATCCACATAGCCAAGCGCATAAGGCGCCAATCCGCTCTTCGGGCCCGGATGGATTACGGTAAAGCTGTACACCGATCCCGTGCCGGCCACCGGCGCCACGTCATGGCGCGTGGCGAGCGGCGAGGCATCTGGTACGGCGGGGAATACGTACTCGCCGGTGGCGCGATCGCGCGAGGCGAGCAGTTGCGGCGCAGGGCCGGGGTTCCACAGTGGGTAGGCAAGGTCTGTCACGGCAGTCTCCTGTTGTCGGATATCGGCTGGCCGTGCATCGGTGAGCGCGCGGCCTTGTGCGTAATGGTTGTCGCCGGCGCGGTTCCGTACAAACGATATTTCGGGCGCGGACGATTGAGAAAATCTCAAGCGATAGATGTGAAGGCAGGTACCCGTGGCGGTGGATTCGGCACCGGCCGGCTGCGTGTCCCCGGGCACTGGCACGAACTGCAAAGTTGTTGGCGCGAGTTGCATGGCCCGGGTTGCTGCAAGCGCTAGCCTTGTCAAAGCGGACGGGGCGGTGCGACAGGGCGCCGCGGCCGGCTCGCGTGCGCCGACGTTGTCGCAATCCGATGTTCCCGAAGATTCAGAAGGACGAAACCCGTATGACCTACTCGATTTCCCGCGCTGACCTGGACTCCATCACCGATGCGGAACTGGCGCGCAGCACCATGAAACTCTTGCCGCAGTGGGCGGATATCCCGGTGGAGTTCCGCGACGGCAACGTCTACACGCGGATGGCGCAAGCGCGGCTGCTCGATTACCCGCTGCCCGACGTTTCCATCTCGTTCCTTCCCGGCTTCGACGACGAGGGGGCCTGCAAGGCCATCGACCGCTGCGTCGTCGCGCACCTGAAAGCCTTTGCGCCGCGGCACGAGCACCGGATTGCCGGTGTCGGCTACATGCTGTCGAAGATGTGCAGGATCACGGCTGTCTGATTGCCGGCAGCGGGATCCGCTGCCGGGCAGGCGGCAGGGACGAACGCACTCCCACGAGGGCTGTCGGCGCCCGTGCGGCAACGAGGGTATTCGGAAAGTCGGGGCTGCCTGATGGGCCTGATGGGCCTGGGGCCTGACGGCGTCAGGTGGATGCCCCAGGCGGTGTCAGTCGAGGTTCAGGTTGATCTTCGACACCAGCTTTTGCCAGCGATCGATGTCGCTGTTCACCAGCTTCTGGAATTCGCCCGGCGTACTGGTCGTGGCGGCGAAGCCGAGCTGCGCCAGCGATGCCTTGATCTCGGGCTTGGCCACGGCGCGGGCGATCTCCGCGTTCAGCTTTTGCACGATTTCGGGCGGCGTATTCGCGGGCGCGAGGATGCCGAACCATTGGTCGACGTCATAGCCGGGAACGCCAAGTTCGCTGACCGTGGGCACATCGGGCAGCAGCGGCGAGCGGGCCCTTGAGGTCACGGCGAGCGCGCGCAGCTTGTTGCTCTTGAGATAGGGAACGGTGTTGGGCAGCGTGTTGATGCTGACTTGCGCCTGTCCGCCCAGCACGTCGGCGAGCGCGGGCGCGCAGCCCTTGTAGGGCACGTGCAGCATATCGATCTTCGCCGACATCTTGAGCAGCTCGCCGGCCAGGTGTTGTGGCGTGCCGTTGCCGCACGAAGCATAGCTTGGCGGCGTGGCGCTCTTGCCGGCAGCCAGCAGGTCCCTGAATGTGCGGATGCCGGAGCTCTGCGGGACGGCGATGACCGACGGGACCGACGCAAAGGTGATGACCGCGCTGAAGTCGCTCTTAGGGTCGAACTGCAGCTTCTTGAAGACGCCGGGATTGATGGCAAAGCTGCTGTTGACGATCAGCAGTGTGTAGCCATCGGCCGGGCTCTTGGCGACAAACTCCGCGCCGATGTTGCCGCTGGCGCCGGGGCGATTGTCGACCACGACAGGCTGTCCCAGGCTTTTGCTGATGTCGTTGCCGATCAACCGCGCCAGTACATCCGTGCCGCCGCCGGCCGGGAATGTGACGACCATGCGGATCGGCTTTTGCGGAAATGTGCTTGCAATGTTGGCCTCCGCCCGCCCGGGCAGGGTGCCCAGGCTGCCAGCGACAAACAGCAGCGATGCCAGACTACGGACGACGGATAGGGGTCTCATTGGTATGCCTCGTCGGCTAGGGTGGGGGAAAGGGAAAGCCAGGTCAATCGGGATCAACGCGCACTGCGCCCGGACATTCACCGGCGGGCCGCGTCATGGCGACCGCCGCAGCGAGGTCTTCGGCGTTCTCGGCATGGATGCGGTACAGCGGCTCGCCCGCCGCGACGGATGCGCCGATCGTGCACAGCAGGTCGATGCCCGCACCGGCGCGACGCGGCGCACCCGCCGCCCGCGCGATGCCGGAGATCTGCCAGCCATTGATGGCGCCGACACGGCCGGAAACGGTCGCCATGGCCACGTGGGTGTGCGAACCCGGCATCACCGGATCGGCGCGGACGCCCTGCGCGGCAACAATCCGCTCGAACGCAGCCCGGGCATTGCCGTCGTCGAGCAGCGCCGTCGCAATACGCATGCCTTGCGCCGGGGACTCCACCCGCGGATCGAAGGCGATGATCTCGCCCGCGAAGCGCAAGGCCTTTTCGCGCAGGTCCGCGGGGGCGTCGGGGTGGTTGTCGAGCACCTGCCGGACATCGCGGACTTCCAGCGCCGGGCCGATACCCCGGCCGATCGGCCGGGTCCCGTCCGTGACGCACGCGCGCACGCGCAGGCCCAGCCCTTTGCCGACTTCCTCGAACAGTGACGCGAGCGCCTCGGCATCGGCGCGCGTGGACAGCTTGGTCTGCGCGCCGTAGGGAAGGTCGACGATGATGTGGGTAGCGCCGGCGGTTGCCTTCTTCGACAGGATGGAGGCCACGGCCCAGCGGCGCGAATCGAGGCCGAGCGGCCGCGTGATGGCGTTCATCACGTCGTCGATGACCGAATGGTTCATGCGCCCGTTCCATGCAATGCACGCGCGGGCCTCGGCCACGCAGCGGCGCACGTCGTCATGGGTCAGGTCCACGCGGGCGATCGTTTCCATGGCGTCGGCCGTGCCGGCGGCCGACGTGATCGCGCGCGATGAGGTCTTGGGCATCGCCAGCCCGTACGCAGCGACGATCGGCACCACGATCAGCGTGATGCGGCTGCCCGGTACGCCGCCCATGGAATGCTTGTCGACGACGATCGGCTCGTCCCATTCGATGCGCGGGGTAAAGCGGGTCCGCGCGCGGGCCAGCGCGGCCACCTCACCATCGTCGAGCGAGCGCGTCGCGGCCGTCAGGAAGGCCGTCAGTTCCTGCTCGGTGTAGCGCCCGGCAATGGCATCGCGCAGGATGGCTTCGTAGGCGCCTTCGTCCAGCGACTGGCCGTCCAGCTTGTCCGCCAGGTGGCGTCGGCTCGCGGGCTGCGCGACGGAACCGGCGTTGATGCCGTGCTTCAAGGCATCGGTGAAGCGCGCCACGCCGAGATCCAGCGTGCTGTCGTTCGATACCGTGACGCACCGGACGCCGTCAGGCATCGGCGGGGCCGGACGCGCCACGCGGCGCAGCACGTCGTCGCCCGATTCGCGCCCGCGCGTGGCGATCCGCTGCGCGAGCACTTCTTGCGGTGCGGTCACGTTTACCACAACGAAGCAGGGCAGTTGCTGCGCCAGCATGGCGATCACGCCGCGCGAGCCATTGGCGACCACGTGTTTCCCGGCTTCCAGCAGTCCGAGCAGCCACTGCGGCAGCCCATAGCGAAGCCCGTGCGCGTTCCACGTCACCAGGAATTCTCCGTTGCGTTCGCGTTCGATGAACTCGGCCTCTGCAACGCCTTCGTGGTCTTCGCCTGGCGATCCGCTCGGGCGCGTGATGACGCGCCGCGCAAAGACGTAATCGCTGCTGTCGAGCGCGGCGCGCGCACCATCAATGAGGGAATCCTTGCCTGCGCCGCTGGGGCCCACCACAAGGAAGAACGTGCCGGTCTCTTTCATGATTACCTTAGACGTCGAAGATGTTTTCGTATGCTAGCACCGGGCCTCATGGTGTCAAGGTAAGTTCGATGTCTAAGTAAATGCAAGCAATGGGCCAGCTCCCGCAAACCGAGCGTGTACGCGGCAATTGCGGCCTTCTAGGGGAAAACACCGGGATGGGGATGCGCGTCGGCGGTGCGGCATGCATCGACGCCGCGCATGCCGCACTGATGTAGTGATCGCTACATAGCAAGAGGCGGGCGAAGCCACGGGCCAAACGGGTGGACGATGGCGGGAAGCGCTATCATGTGCACCGTCCCGCTCCTGGCTCTTGCGGCTAGAGCGGCTCGCATAGCTTCCTTATGTCATCACTATGGCCACGAAAAAGCAGGAATCCCCGGTCACGATCACGCCGTCCGATGAGGTTGACGAAGAGCGCCTGGCGCACCTGGTCAAGGACGCTGCGCGCGCCTATATCCGCTCGTTGCAACTACGGCTTGCGCAGCATTCCGTGTCGTACGGACACTGGACGATCCTGCGGATCCTGTGGCGCCATGATGGCCTGTCGCAGCGCGAACTGAGCGAGCGCGCCGGCGTGACCGAGCCCACCACCTTCGCGGCGGTCAAGGCGCTGGAAGCGCTGGGCTATGTGGAGCGGATGCACCTGCCGGGGAACAAGAAGAAGGTGCACGTGTTCCTGAGCAAGGCGGGGCGCGCGCTCAGGCGCAAGCTCGAGCCGCTGGCTGAGGAAGTCAATGCCATCAGCGTGGAGGGCGTGACCGAAGAAGATGTGCTGACCACGCGCCGCGTGCTGATCTCGATTGCCGGGAAGCTGGTGGCCGACGAGGCCGCGCTGGCGGAAAGCGGCCGCAGGATGCCTTCGACGCAGGAAGTCGGGCGCCTGCTGGCGGATCTTTGATACCGCAAGACAAAAAGTCCCTCGCCGGGCCAGGCCGGCGAGGGAGAAGCGCCCTCGGGTAGACGAGGAGCAGATTCGCGTGGGGGCGGATCAGGCTTCGTCCAGCCCGATGTCGACGGCTGGCGCCGATTGCGTGATCTTGCTGGTCGAGATGTAGTCCACGCCGGTTTCCGCCACCGCGCGGATCGTTTCCAGGCGGATGCCGCCCGAAGCCTCGACCCTGGTCCGGCCGTTGACGATCTGGACGGCTTCCTTCATGTCAGGCAGCGACATGTTGTCGAGCATGATCACATCCACGCCGGCATCCAGCGCCTCGCGCACCTGGTCAAGGCGGTCGCACTCGACCTCGAGCTTGGTCAGCACCGGCAACTTTCTGCGCACGCGCGCCACGGCGGCGGCAATGCTGCCGCACACGGCGATATGGTTGTCCTTGACCATCACGCCGTTGTCGAGGCTCAGCCGGTGATTCAGGCCCCCGCCACAGGTAACGGCATGCTTTTCCAGTGCCCGCAGGCCCGGCGTGGTCTTGCGGCTGTCGATCAGGCGCGCCTTGGTGTGCGCGATTTCGTCGACATACCTTGACGTGAGGTTGGCGATGCCGCACAGCCGCTGCATGATGTTGAGCGCCGTGCGCTCGGCGGTCAGCACGCTGCGCGCATTGCCGCTGACGTTCAGCAGCACCGCGCCTTTTCCGACCTTGTCCCCGTCCGCCACGCGCACGTCGATCGCAAGGGTGGGGTCGTAGCGCGCGAAGATGCGCGCCGCCACGTCGATGCCCGCGATGATCATCGGCTCGCGCGCGTTCATGCAGAACGTGCCGGTCTCGCCCGGTTCGATCATGGTCTGGACCGTCAGGTCACAGATGCCGATGTCTTCGGTCAGCCAGAGGTCGATCAGCTTGTCGGTGGAGAAAATGTCATACATGTGTCGCTCCTGAGTGGTCGGTTGCCGTACCCGAGATATCTTAGATATCGAAGTACATGGCGCAATCCTAGCACTTGCAGGAGCTGTGTCAATAATTATTCGATGTCTAAGATTATTGGGGCGTCAGGATGTCGCTGAGGCGGCCCCGGCCAACCGCACCAGCGCATCTTCCGAACCCCGGCTGGCTTCGACCACGAAATCGATGAAGCGCCGCACGCGTGCCGGCATCTGGCTGCGCCGCGGATAGTAGAGGTGCAGGCCCACGCTGCTGGCGCTGAGCCCCGGCAGGATGGCCTTGAGCCGGCCCGCGAGCAGGTCCGCGTGGACCGTGTATGCACCGAGCTGGCCGATGCCGATACCGGCGCGCACCGCTTCGACTTCGGTCTCGACATCATTGAACGTGGCCACGGCAGGCATCTCCTCGTACACGAGATTGCCTTCCACCTGTAGTTCCCACGGCACGATGCGGCCGGTTACGGGCCGCCGGAAGCCCGTGCATTGGTGGTGCCGGAGCGCTTCCAGTGTCATCGGCTCGCCATGCCTGGCCAGGTAGGCGGGCGCTGCGCAGATGACCAGGGGCAGGTCGCACAGGCGCCGCGCTACGAGGTTCTGCGCGGGACTGGTACCCGCACGCAAGCCGATATCGATCTGCGCTTCGACGAGGTCCGTGAACAGGTCGCTCAGCACCACGTCGAACGTGATGCCGGGCCAGTTCTCGCGGAACGCGTGAATCAGCGGCACCAGCACGCGGCTGCCGATCGACGGCGGTGCGGTGACGCGGATCAGGCCATCGTCCTCGCTCCGGCTGCTGCGCACCTGCTCGAGCGCTTCGTCGAGCAGCCGCATGCCAGGCGCAGCCAGTTCGAACAGCCTCGCGCCCTCGGTGGTGAGGCTGAGCTTGCGCGTGGTCCGGTGCAGGAGCCTGATGCCGAGTTCCGCTTCCAGGGTGCGCACGGCCTTGCTGACCGCTTGCGGCGTGACGCCGGCCTCGACGGCAGCGCCGCGGAAGCTGCCGGCGCGCACCACGCCAAGGAATAGGGTCAGGACGCGGGCCTTGTCCATGATTGGTAGTCTTCAGTTGCGAACAGGTCGATGATAGGGTGCGCGGCATGGGAATCGCACGCGCGGTTGGACTATAACCAAACGAGGACATCAGGGTCTGTTCGTAAAGACGAAGGCGCCGCGTCCTCCTGACGAATCTGGCACCCGGGATTTTGCAAGATGCCCCATTTCCACCTGCCGCCGGGTACGCTGTGGCCTGCCGTAGTGCGCAAGACCTCGCACGCGCTGGCCTGCGGCGCGCTGCACCCGATCGAGACGACCACATCGTTCATCGAGGACTGTGGGGTGTGCTTCGTTGTGCGTCAGGTGTCCAGCCTTGCCCGCAAGGACAAGGCAAGGCACCAGGACGAAGCCGGCGTGCGCCGTGCACAGGCGGACCCGTTCCAGCCTTGTGATCCCGACCTGCTGGTTGGCGATATTTCGGATAGCCATCTGGCGGTGCTCAACAAGTTCAGCGTCATCGACCACCACCTGCTGATCGTCACGCGTTATTTTGCCCCGCAGGAGGCTCTGCTGAACGTCGCGGATTTCGCGGCGCTGCTGGCGTGCATGGCCGAGTACCCCAGCCTCGGTTTCTACAACGGCGGGCGGATTGCCGGTTCCAGCCAGCCGCACAAGCACCTGCAGACGGTGCCGCTCGCCGGAGCGGGTTCGACGGTGCCCATCGCGCCTTTGCTGGCTTTGGCCACCACGGGGACGGGAGAGCCATGCAGCGTGCCAGGCCTGGATTTCCCGCACGCGTTCGCGGCGCTCGATCAGACGGGGCCAGTGGACGTGCTGGCGCGCATCGCCTGCGAGCGCTATTACAGGTTGCTGGGTGCGGTCGGGCTGGGCGCGGTGGAGGTCGAAGGGGAGCCGCACCAGTCGGCTCCCTACAACCTGCTCGTCATGCCGGAAGGCATGCTGCTGGTGCCACGGCGTGCGGCGGAAGTGGAAGGTGTTGCGCTGAATGCGCTGGGCTTCGCGGGGACGCTCTTCGTCCGAAACGCCGCGCAGATGCACACCATCAGGCAGCTTGGCCCGATGACCATTCTGCGGCGCGCGGCGGGTGTGGCGCCGCCGGGGCGCGCTTGAGGCTATCTGCCGTCAGCCACCGTTATCCCCTTGCGCCTTGTGCTTTGCCGCCATCTTCTCCTGCTGCCCGGGCGGCACGCCTTCGTAATGGCTGAACTGGATGGTGTAGCTGCCATGGCCACCGGTCAGGCTGTTCAGGCGCGACTGGTAGTCGTTGAGTTCGGACAGCGGCACCTTGCCGGCCACGATCACGGTGTTGGCGGCGCCCGTGCGCGTGCCATGCACCTGGCCACGCTTGGACGAGAGGTCGCCGATCACGTCGCCCATGGAGGTATCCGGCATCATCACCTCGATGTCGACCACCGGTTCCAGCACGCTGGGCCTGGCCTTGAGCACCGCGTCGATAAACGCCTTGCGGCCGGCGGCGGCAAATGCCACTTCCTTGGAATCCACGGGATGGCTCTTGCCGTCCAGCACGGTGACGCGCACGTCCTGCATCGGGAAGCCGGCCAGCGGCCCGCTTTCCAGCGCCTGGCGGATGCCCTTTTCCACGGCTGGAATGAACTGTCCGGGAATGGCGCCGCCCTTGACCGCGTCGATGAACTCGAAGCCTTCGCCGCGTGGCAGCGGCTCGACGCGCAACATCACTTCGCCGAACTGGCCGGCGCCGCCGGTCTGCTTCTTGTGGCGATGATGGCCTTCGGCGGAGCCGCCGATGGTCTCGCGATACGCAATGCGCGGCGGCCGCGTGACGACCTCCAGCTTGTACTGTTCGGTCAGCCGCTCCAGCACGCAGCGCAGGTGGAATTCGCCCAGGCCAAGCAGCACGGTTTCGTTGGTGCCGGCCGGGTGTTCGATGCGCAGGCACGGGTCCTCGGCAGCCAGCTTGTGCAGGACTTCGGCCATGCGCTGCTCGTTGCCGCGGCGCGCGGGTTCGATGGCCAGGCCGTAGATCGGCGTCGGGAATTCCAGCGGGATCAGGTGGATATTGCCGTCTTCGGTGGCGTCGTGGAGCACCGCATCGAAGCCGATCTCGTCGATCTTGGCGACGGCGCAGATGTCGCCCGGCCCGGCGCGCGGCACTTCCTCGTGTTCCTTGCCCTGCAGCAGCAACAGGTGCGCCACCTTGAACGGCTGGCGCGCATCGCCGATATAGAGCTGGCTGTCGCGCGTCACCGTGCCCTGGTGGATGCGGAATATGGCCATCTTGCCGACGTAGGGATCCATCACGATCTTGAAGACGTGAGCCAGCACGTGCTTGTCCGGTACCGGCTCGGCACGCACTTCCTTCTTGCGCTCGGCGCCCTCGCTGCCTTCGCCGACGCTGCGGTAGAACATCGGCGGGTTGCCTTCGGTCGGGTTCGGCAGCAGCCGCACGAAGGCGTCCAGCAACTCGCGCACGCCGGCGCCAGTGGCGGCGGAAGTGAAGCAGATCGGCACCAAGTGCCCTTCGCGCAGCGCGCGCTCGAACGGCGCGTGCAACTGCTCGGGCTGGATGGCCTCGCCTTGCTCCAGGTACAGCTCCATCAGCTCGGGATCGATCTCGATCACCTGATCCACCAGCGCATCATGCGCGGCCGGCACGCTCAGGAAGTCCGATTCCCCGGCCGGGTTGAAGAAGCAGTCCACCACCTGGCTGCCGTTCGCGGCCGGCAGGTTGATCGGCAGGCACTCCTTGCCAAAGGCTTCCTGGATATCGGCGAGCAGCGCGGGCAGGTCGACCTTCTCGCCGTCGATGCCGTTGATGATGATCATCCGGCACAGCTTGCGCGCCTGTGCCCACGCCATGGCGCGCCGTGTGGTCATTTCGATGCCGGTCTGGGCATTGATGACGATGGCCGCGGTCTCCACGGCGGGCAGCGCGCCGATGGCCTGGCCGGAGAAATCGGGGTACCCCGGGGTATCGACCAGGTAGATGCGGGTATCGCGGAAATCGACGTGCAGGACTGCTGAGGTGAGGGAGTGGTGGTATTTGCGCTCGAGCGGGTCAAAGTCGCTGACCGTGGAGCCCCGCTCGACGCTGCCCGGGGCATGCAGGGCTCCCCCCCTGTGCAGCAGCGCTTCGGCCAGTGTGGTCTTGCCGCAACCCGCATGGCCGAGCAGGGCAATGGTACGGATTGCGTCGGGACTGTAGTGCATGGCAGCTCTCGTCCGGCAATGGCAGTCAGGCCATTATTGGCGAAAATCGCCGGAAGCACCATATGCGCGCAGGGCGCCAACGGGCGGCAACAGACAAAGGTGTTTCTCGTCCGTCACACCGGTACGTGCCGGCGGGACGCTGCATTGCAGCATATCCCGCCGCTGAATCATGGCTCAGATGACTTCGTCCTTCAGGTGATACCAGTGGTACAGGAAGCGCTGGCCGAGCCGTCGGAACGGGGCGAACATCTGCGATTCCACCATTTCCCGGACATTCGGGAATGGCAGCGGCGCGCGGAAGATCGGCAGTTGCGGCAGCGATGCTTCCTTGCCCGCGATCAGCGCCGCCAGCCGCCTGCCGGCCTGGGCGGAATACATCACGCCGTTGCCGCCATATCCCATCGCGTAGTAGATCGACTGCGCCGGGTCAGGCTGCGTGATGCGCGGCATCATGTCGTGGCTCACGTCGACCCAGCCCCACCACGAGTAGTCGATCTGGATGCCGCGCAGCGCCGGGAACTTGCGGTACATGTCGTTGACCAGCTTCTGGCGGTACTGGTCCTGGGGCGCATCATTGCCCGTGATCGCGCTGCGGCTGCCGATCTGCAGGCGGCCATCTGGCATCAGGCGGTAGTAGTGGCGCAGGATGCGGGTGTCGGTGATGACCTGGGTCGTGCGGAAGTTGCAAGCCTCGATCTCGGCGGGCGTCAGCACGCGCGTGACGATCGAGTTCGACAGGATCGGGAACAGCCGGTTCTTCAGTTGCGGATGCAGGGACTGCGAGGTATAGCCGCCTGTGGCCACGCCGACCGCGCGGGCGCGCACGATGCCACCGGGCGTGCGCAGGTAGTGCACGCCATTGCGGGTTTCCCAGCCGGTCACGGGGCTGGACGGATGCACCTTGACGCCCAGTTCGCGCGCGCGGCGCAGGTAGCCGAAGGCAAGCTTGCCGGCATGGATGCCGATGCCTTCGGGTTCATGCATGGCGCCCGCGGCTTCCTTGTCGTCGACGTATTCGCGCCGCACGGTGTCGGCGTCGAAGATGCGCGCGTCGTACTTGAAGACCTCGCGCAGGATCTTCGCTTCCTTCTCCAGCGCGGGCATGGCCTTGTCGCGGTGGGCGATATACAGGTGGCCACCGGGCTGCGGATCGCAGTCGATGTCCTTGATCAGGTCCTTGAAGGTCTGCATGCCGGCGCAGACTTCTTCATGCAGTTGCAGTGCCGTGTCCAGGCCGTAGCGTTGGATCCACTGCGAGCGCTTGAGGCGGCCTGAAGCGCACTGAGCCTGGCCGCCATTGCGGGTGCTGCAGCCCCAGCTGACGCGGTTGGCCTCGAGCACGGTGGCCTTGATGCCGTGTTCCTGCGCCAGGAAGATGGCGCAGGTCAGCCCGGTGAAGCCCGAGCCGATGATGGCGACGTCCACGTCGATATCGTGCGTGATGGGGCCGTCGTCGGCAGGCGGCTCGCCGGCGGTGCCGATCCAGTAGGTCGGCGCGTATTCGCGGCCCTGACCCGGCGTGGGCGTGCGCAGCGGGTCGTAGGCGGGGTCGTACGGCCGCGACGGCGCGGTGGCATTGCCGCCGTTCAGGATGTTGCGGGTGGCTACAGCTTCCATGGCGCGTCTCCGGTGCTCAGGCGGCGTTGCCGACCGGGGGGCGATCCTTGCGGTAGGCGTTCTTCACCGCGATCTTGCCGTCGCGGAACGTGAATACGTCCACCATGCGTGCTTCGATGCGCGCGCCGTCGGCGCGGGTGCCGCGGAAGGTCGATTCGCTCACGCCGCGGTCGCCGGACACGAAATGCTCGCCCTCGGTCCACGAGGCGTCGGGAAAGGTCTGCCAGGCCAGCACGAAGCCTTCGCGCACGGCGTCGCGGCCGATAAAGCTGCGCCCGAGCAGCTCGCCGCCGGCTACGCCGTGGAAGGCGCAGTCGTCGGCCATGAAGCTCATCAGCGCGTCGATGTCGTGGCGGTTCCAGGCGTCGTTGAAGGCTTGCAGGAGGTCGGTGCCGACCGGGCTGTTGCTGGGCTTGCTCATTTAGGTCTCCTTGGTATCGCGTGACGATGCGGCGGCGGGGGCCGCGCATCGGCCATGACCTGAGGATAGGGAGCGCGCGCGTCGTGTTGTAGGACCAGTTGGCGGGAATCGCTTGGGCCAGCGGTGGAATGGGACTGGAATCTTCTGGCGGAACGCTTGCGGCACGTTCGAACATGCAGAAAGGGCTACTGCGCGGCAGTAGCCCTTGCGTCCGTCGCCAGCTGCAACCGCGCGCTCAGGCAGCCGATGCGCCCTGCGCGGCGATGGTCGCGTGCAGTTCGCGTGCCACGCTGGCCAGCACGCGGATGCCGGGTTCGATGCGTTCCGGCGCGATCGACGAATAGCCGAGCCGGAAGCCATTGCGCGGCGCCGGCTCGCTCATGAAGAACACGCTGCCCGGCTCGATCAGCACGCCCTGCAGCTCGGCCAGGCGTGCCAGCGCATCGGCGTCCAGCCATGGCGGGCCTTCGATCCAGCAGGAGGCGCCACCGGCAATCGGCACGGGGCGGAACTCGGGCATGTGGGCGGCCAGCGCCGCCAGCACCGTTTCGGCACGCGCCCGGTGCGCGGCGGACAGCCGGCGCAGGTGCGCATCATAGTGCCCCAGCGACAGGAACAGCGAGAACGCGCGCTGGATGTAGGCGGACGGGTGCCGCAGCATCAGCCGGCGCGCGCCGCGCAGCTCGGCGATCAGCTCGGCGGGGCCGACGATGTAGCCGATGCGCAGCCCCGGCGCCAGGCTCTTCGACAGGCTGCCCACGTAGATCACGCGGTTGTTGCGGTCCAGGCTCTTCAGCGTGGGCGTGGGGTCGCCTTCGAAGCGGCTCTCGCTTTCGTAGTCGTCCTCGATCAGCACGAAGTCCGCTTCTTCCGCCTGCCGCAGCAGGGCCTGGCGGCGCGCCAGCGGCATGGTGACGGTGGTGGGGCACTGGTGGCTGGGGGTGACATAAACGTAGTCGCAGGCGCGCAGCGCATCGGACGGGATCACGCCCTCGGCATCGATGGGCAGCGGGATCAGCTTCGAGGTATGGCGGCCGAAGATATTGCGTGCGTCCGGGTAGCCCGGCTCCTCGATGCCGACAGGCGTGTCGGGGCTGGCGAGCAGGTCGGACAGCAGGTAGAGGGCCTGCTGCGCGCCCACGGTGATCACGATCTCGTCGGCACCGGCCCACACGCCGCGGCGTGGCAGCACGCGCGTGCGGATCTGCTGCACCAGCGACTCGTCGTCGCGCACGATCATGTCCTGCGCCCACTCGTGGATATCGAGCACGCTCAGGGCCTTCAGGCAGCACTCGCGCCAGTCGGCGGTGGGGAACAGCACCGGGTCGTACTGGCCGTAAATGAAGGGGTAGGGGTAGTCGCGCCAGTTGTGGCGCTTGACGATATTGCGCTGGTGGGTGGGGCGAAAGACAAAGCGGCGGTCCCAGTCCGGACGCGCGCCGCCATGGGTGTCAGGGCTCGGCGTGCCGCGCAGCGAGGCCACGCCGCTCACGCGAGCACCAAGGATCTCGGGGTTGACGAAATAGCCGCTGCGCTCGCGCGAGATCAGGTAACCCTCGTCCACGAGCTGCTGGTAGGCCAGCACCACGGTATTGCGCGCCACGCGCAACTGCGCGGACATCTCGCGGCTGCTCGGCAGCGGGATGCCCAGCGGGAGCTGTTCGTCCAGGATCGCGGAGACCAGCATCTGGCGGATCTTGCCTTGCAGGCTCAGGCCGGAGTGGGCGTGTTGCTGGAAGAGCTGGTCCCACATGGGGGGGGTCAGCTTGGTGGTCATGGGATGGGGGGGTTTGTTGATTTGGGGGGTGGTTTGGTTTGTTGTTGGGTCCCAACAACCTACAAAGAGCAAAGGCGCGAGACAGAGTACCCCATCCCAACGCCCCCACCCATCCCCATCAATACTCATGCAAATCCGGCCGCGGCATCTCCGCTAGCGGCACGACCTGCGCCACGCCTCGTCGAAACAGATGCCGCAAGATATAGGCCGATACCAGCAGCCCAAGGCTGGCGACCCCCAACGCCAGTGGCGTGCGCTGATCGGGAATGAAGGCCATGGCTACCACGATCGCCACCATGCCGAAGATCGCAAACCACGTCAGGTACGGATAGCACCACATCCTCACTTTGAGCAGATGGGGCGCTTCGCGCTCCAGCCGCGCACGCAGCCGCAACTGCGACACCGCGATCAGGATGTAGACAAAGATGGCAACCGTGCCGTACGAATTGACCAGGAAGGCGAAGACCTTGTCCGGCGATACATACGACATCACCACCGCCCCATAACCGAACAGCGTGGCGACCAGGATGGCGCGCGTGGGCACGCCGTTGCGGCTCACGCGGGCAAGCGAGCGCGGTGCATCGCCACGGCGCGTCAGCGCGAACAGCATGCGCGACGACGCGTACAGGCCCGAGTTGAGCGCCGACAGCACGGCGGTCAGCACGATCGCGTTCATGATCTGCGCGGCCGCCGGGATCCCCATGACGTTGAGCGCGCTGACGTACGGCGTGGCGATGCCGGTGGCATTCCACGGCACCAGGCAGACCACCAGCAGCACCGAACCCACATAGAACACGAGCACGCGCGTGATGACCGAGTTGGTGGCGCGCGCTACGGCCTTCTGCGGCTCGGCGGTCTCGGCCGCGGCGATGGTGACGATCTCCGCGCCGAAGTAGAAGCCGGTCGCCGCGACTGCGCCGGTCAGCACCGGCACGATGCCATTCGGCATGAAGCCGCCGTTCGCGGTCAGGTTGGAAACGTTCATGCCGTGGGCGCCGGGCGCCAGGCCCAGCACGTACACGCCTGCTACGAACAGGAACACCATGATGGCGGCGACTTTGATCGACGCGAACCAGAACTCGAACTCGCCGAAGGACTTGACCGAGACGAGGTTGGTTAGTGTGAGCATGACCAGCAATACCAGGCTGATGGTCCAGTTGGGCACGTCGGGCAGCCAGTAGCGCACCAGGTCGGCACCCGCCACGGCTTCGAGCGCCACGACGATGACCCAGAAGTACCAGTACATCCAGCCGGTCAGGAAGCTGGCCAGGTTGCCGACAGCGGGACGGTCGCTCCAGGCCTCGCGGGCGTATTCGTAGAACGAGCCGCCGCCGGGCATGGCGCAGGCAAGCTCGCCGAGCATGCGCATCACCAGCACCACGAGCAGGCCGGTGATCAGGAAGGAAAGAACCGCGGCGGGCCCCGCGGATTTGATGACGACGCCACTGCCAACAAAGAGGCCGGCGCCGATGACGCCGCCCAGGGCGATCATGGTCATGTGCCGCTGCTTGAGGCCGTGCGATAGCCCTGACGAGGGCTGCGGTGTATGGGTCATGTTGTGTCTCCTGTACTGCTGACTGCTGTCTGTCAGCCGCCGCGGCGCCTTTCTGTCTGTAATAGTCGGCGCTGCGCGTAATTGCAGGCCGGTTGCCGTGGTCGGTTCACCCCGTTTGGTGCCAAGGGCGGTGGAAATCATCTATCCATTTGATTTGTGTCTCCGAGTTACCTTGTAAAGCGGAACAAATTGTTCCGATAAATGTTTATGTACTCGGAATGTAGGTCCTCTACCGCCGAAGGTCAACCAGTAATTTCAATAATTGATATGATTTGTATCTGAAACTGAAACTTGACTATGATGGGAGCCAGGCATGAACGATTCGCGTCCTGCCAAGGGCGACACCAAGCCGGATGGCGATACGCCGGCGCTGCGTCTCTTTGGCCTGCTGGAAGTCATTGCCACCAAGGATCACCCCTTCAACCTGCAGGCGCTGGTGGAGGAAACCGGACTGCCCAAGCCCACGCTGCACCGCATGCTGCAGCAGCTCGAGGCGGCCGGCATGGTCCAGCGCAACGGCGACGGCCGCCACTATGGCACTGGCCTGCGCCTGCGGCGGCTGGCGGAAAACCTGTTGCTGAACAACACCGCGCACGGCGCGCGCCACATGGTGCTGCGCAAGCTGGTGGAAGAGGTGGGCGAAAGCTGCAACCTGACCGCGTTTTCGAGCGGGGAGGTGCTGTATCTGGACCGCGTGGAGACAGCGGCGCCGCTGCGTTTCTACCTGCACCCGGGCTCGCGCGTGCCGGCGCACTGCTCGGCCACGGGCAAGCTGTTCCTGGCGCAACTGACGCCGGCGCAGCGGCAGCGCCTGCTGGCCCACGCGGAGCTGGAACGCTACACGGCCAACACGCTGACCGACCATGCGGAACTGGAAGCGGAGATCGAGCGCGTGAAGCGTGACGGCTACGCGATGGATGACGAGGAGTTCCTGCCCGGCCTGCTGTGCATCGGCGTGCTGGTGCCGGCGGTGGACGGCGGGAAATCCAACCTGGGGCTGGCGCTGCAGGCCCCGGTGATGCGCGTGACGCGCGAGAAGTCATTGCAGATGCTGCCCGCATTGCAGCGGGCGGCCAAAGCGCTGGCGGCCATCGAAGCCGAGAGCGGCACCGCCTGGGGCGGCGCGGACGAGGACGAGTAGGGCAGCGGCTGCGCCGGCTCCCGGCCTGTCCTGCTGTCCGCGCGCAAACAAGGACAAGCAAGGACAAGCAAGGCAAGCAGGAGGAGCACGACGTGACGCAGAAGGAGTTTGGCCGGCCGGACCGCATGGTGCCGGTGCGCAGCCTGTTCGGTATCGATTCCGGCCTGACGGTGCCGGCGTTCAGCGAACGCGATGACCATGTGCCGGAGATCGACCCGGCCTACCGCTTCCAGCCCGAGGTGACGCTGGCGATCCTGTCGGGCTTCATGCGCGACCGGCGAGTGATGGTGCAGGGGCTGCACGGCACCGGCAAATCGACGCATATCGAGCAGGTCGCCGCGCGCCTGAACTGGCCTTGCGTACGCGTGAACCTCGATGGCCACATCAGCCGGCTCGACCTGGTCGGCAAGGACGCCATCGTCATCCGCGACGGCCAGCAGATTACCGAATTCCAGGAAGGCATCGTGCCGTGGGCGCTGCAGCGGCCCGTGGCGCTGATCTTCGACGAATACGACGCGGGCCGGCCCGACGTCATGTTCGTGATCCAGCGCATCCTGGAGCGCGACGGCAAGTTCACGCTGCTGGACCAGAACCGCGTGATCCATCCGCATCCGTCGTTCCGCCTGTTCGCGACCTCGAACACGGTCGGTCTGGGCAACCTCAACGGCCTGTACCACGGCACCCAGCTCCTGAACCATGCACAGATCGACCGCTGGAACGTGGTGGCCACGCTCGACTACCTGCCGCACGCGGAAGAATCGGGCATCGTGCTGGCGCGCGTGCCGGAACTCGACAACGCCGAGGGCCGCGCGCTGGTCGATGCCATGGTGGCGCTGGCGGCGCTCACGCGGCGCGGCTTTGCCGCGGGCGATGTCTCGGCGCTGATGTCGCCGCGCACGGTGATCAGCTGGGCGGAGAATTGCCAGATATTCCGCGATCCGGCACTGGCATTCCGCCTGACCTTCCTGAATAAGTGCGACGAGGCAGAGCGTCCCGTAGTCGCGGAGTACTACCAGCGCTGCTTTGGCCACCTGCCCGATGAAGCGGCAGGACACCCGGTCCACTCGGAGCCGGCGCAATGAACGCGGCGGCGGCCGCGCAGCGGCTGCGCCGACGCCAGCGCCAGGATGCGCTGTCCGGCGCCGCTGTGCGTGCGCTCACCGGCGAGCCGGCGCTGCACTTCCGCGATGGCCGGCTCTGGCATGCGATGCGGCCAGTGCCGCAGCATGCGCCGCATCTGCGTACCGATCCGGACTCCGACAGCGCGGCTTGCCTGCGCGGCGCCGCCGATGGCGCCGCGCTGCGCCACGCGCATTCCGATCCCGCGCTGCACCGCAGCCTCTGCCCGGCCGACCCGGTCGAGCGGCTGCTGTTCGAACTGCTGGAGCAACTGCGCTGCGAGACCCGCGTGCCGCGCGGCATGGCTGGCGTGGCGGCCAATCTGCGCCATCGCTTCCTGGCGTGGTCGCGTGCGTTTCATCGCTCGGGCCTGACCGAGGGCCAGCTTGGGATCCTGCTCTACACCGTCGCCCAGGTGGCGTGGTCGCGCCTGAGCGGCGAGCCGGTGCTCGATGAAACCGAGGACCTGATCGAGGCCACGCGCGCCGCCATCGTGCCCGTGCTGGGCACGTCGCTGGCCGGGTTGCGCTCGCATCGCCATGATCAGGCTGCATTCGCCGTGCACGCGCTGGCACTGGCCCGCGCCGTGGCGCAGATGGTCCGTAGCGAAGCGCCGAATGTGGGCGAGGACGATGACAACGCAGCGTCCGCCGCGCGTGCCGGGTTTGCGCTGTGGCTCGATTTCGAAGAGGAGCGCGCGGAAAATTTCGCCGTCGCCGACAGCGGCCACAGCCGCGTGCTGGCCGAGGCGAAAGACGGCTACCGTGTCTTCACCACGCGCTACGACCGCGAGGTGCGCGCCGCCACGCTGGTGCGGCGTGCCTTGCTCGACGAATACCGCACGCAGCTTGACGCGCGCATTGCGCGTGCCTGCGTCAACGTGGCCCGCCTCGCGCGCCGGCTGCGTGCCGCGCTGGCGCAGCCGCGCGTGGACGGCTGGTCCTTTGGCGAGGAGAGCGGCCGCATCGACGGCCGCCGCCTGGCGCAGCTTGTCAGCTCGCCCGCCGAACGCCGCCTGTTCCGGCTCGAAGCGCACCGGGCCCATGCCGATTGCGTGGTCGGCTTCCTGGTGGATTGCTCCGGATCGATGAAGGCACGGGCCGAACCGCTGACGCTGCTGCTCGACCTGCTGACCCGCGCGCTCGACGAGGCGGGCGTCGCGACCGAGGTGCTCGGCTTCACGACAGGTGCGTGGAACGGCGGGCGCGCCCGCGCGGACTGGCTCGCGCGCGGCCGGCCCGCGCATCCGGGCCGCCTCAATGAAACCTGCCACATGGTGTTCAAGGATGCCACGCGCAGCTGGCGCCGCTCGCGCACCGACCTTACCGCCTTGCTGAAGCCCGACCTGTTCCGCGAGGGCGTCGACGGCGAGGCCGTGGAGTGGGCCTGCGCCCGCCTGCACGCCACCGGCAAGGCGCGCCGCATCCTGCTGGTGGTGTCGGACGGCAGCCCGATGGATACAGCTACCGGCCAGGCCAACGACGCCTGCTACCTCGACAACCACCTGAAGGCCGTGGTCGCGCGGCACGAGGCGCTGCGCGATGTCGAAGTGCTAGGGCTTGGCGTGGGGCTGGACCTGAGCCCCTACTACCGGTATGCGCTGGCGCTGGACCTGTCGCAGCCAGTGGATATGGCAATGCTGGATGAGGTAGCGGACCTGCTGGCGGCGCGGCGGCGGTAGGCCGGGCCGCCAGCTTTCGACTCTCGCTTGCGCTCAGAGGCTCGTCGAGCACTCGCTCTGCGGGGTGGCGATGTTCGCCGCGCCGCGCGCGGCTTCGCGCGGCTGCCACGACACGGCGATATCGCCGCGGATAAAGGTCTGGCAGGCCAGCCGGAAGCCACCGGCCAGTTCCTCCTCGGTCAGCAGCTTCTTTTCCTTTGGCTTGACTGTGTCCGTATGCTCGCGGCCCGCTTCGATGCGGCACTTGCAGGTGCCGCAGAGTCCGCCGCCACACTTGAAGGGAATGCCGCCCTGTTCTCGCAGGGACACGCGCAGCAGGTTGCTGTCGGGCGGTGCGCTGACCGTCTTGCCCTGGTTGGTGAGGAAGGTGATCTGGATCATGGCGATGAATGGTTGCGCGGCAAATGGCGGAGCGATCAGGACAGTCCGCTCACGGCGACGGGCGTCGGCACCAGCGTGATGTCCATGGTGCCGAAGCGGGCCAGCTCGCGCAGCGCGGCGCGGGCGGCCTCCAGCGTGGCGTACTTGTCCAGGAATTTGGTCGACACCAGGTTGACGATGCCGGGCGGCGTTTCCTCCAGTACGCGCACCTTGGTGTCGGCGGCGAGTTCGGCAATGACGAAGCGCGCCGTGCGCTTGCCGTAGAAGACATAGTCGTACGCCTCCACCGCCGTCATGCCATCGGTGGGCTCGGTGCGGAACTGGCCGGGGCGGCTCGTGAGCAGGACGAACATGTCAGGCGTCCACGCTGTCGGTGGCCACGGCGGCCACCGTGGTCACAGCCACGGTGCCGGCGGCAACCGGTGCAGGTGCCGGCAGATCGTCCTGGGCCAGCTCGATGTCGTGCTCGATCCAGAGCTGGCAGGCAAGCCGGTAGCCCTGTTCGAGCCGCTCGCCGAGTTGCTTCTTTTCCTTCCAGTTGGGCGGCGGCAGGTGCTCGGCTCCGGCAATCACGCGGCAGGCGCACTTGGAGCACTTGCCCATGCCGCACTCGTAGCGCAGGTTGGGGTAGGGGAACTGGCGGATGCCCGCGCGGACGACCAGGTTGGTCTGCGGCTTGACCTCGTCGGTGAAGGTCTGGCCCTGCTTGTGGAAGGTGACAGTCGGCATAGGTCGGATCGTGCTGGCCGGATGCCGCCGCGAGGGCGGCGTCCGGACGGATTCAGAAATGTTGGGGAGTTTTGCTGGGCGGTGCTGCCTCGGCCATCTACGGCCACAGCAACATCGCGGCCACAGTCGAGCAGGCCAATCCGATCAGGACCGGCATCAGCAGCGCGCGCACCGCTTCGAGCACCGGCACCCGGGCAAAGCCGGCCACCGCGATCAGCGACGACCAGGCCACCAGCGTGCCGCCGCCGGTCCACACGGCGCCCATCTGGCCGACCGCCGCCAGCGTGGCAGGATCGAAGCCGACCACCGGGCCGAGCGCGCCGGCCAGCGTGCCGGTCAGCGGCAGGCCTGCAAAGCCCGAGCCGTCGATGCCGGTGATCATGCCGACCAGCAGCACGCCGAACGCGACCAGCACGTGGTTGTCGGGGATGGTGTGCTGGTAGGCCTGGATCAGTTCGAACAGCAGGCTCGGCGCCTTGCCCGGCGGCAGGCCGAGGATCTGCGCAGCGGTCTCGCCGGCACCGACGAAGAAGAAGCCCGCGATCGGCAGTACCGAGCCCATTGCCTTGAAGGCGAAGACAAAGCCGTCGGTGATGTGCTCCGGGCACACGTCGAGCATGCGGCGCGGGCCTTCCGCGGCCAGCGTCGCCAGCATCATCAGCACGGCGGCGACGCCGCCGACCAGCGCGGCCGCGTCGCCGCCCTTGAGGTCCTGCACGCCGGTGCCGAGCTTCGGCATCACCATGATGGCGACCACCGCGAGGAAGGCGATGGGCGTCACGATCGCGAAGCACTTCGACCACTTCACGCGGCGTCGGGCCACCATCGACAGGCTGGCCTCGATGTTGCTGTCGGTGGCCAGCGGCTCGGCATGGGCCGTGCCGCGTGCAATCTCTGCCTTGTCAAAGGTGCCGCCGCCCTCGGCCGCCATCGCGGTACCGCCGGCGCGTGCCTGCCAGCGGTCGAGCAGGGCGCCGCTGGCCGGCACGATGTGCTTGCGCATCGACAGATAGCCCAGGCACAGCGCGATGCAGCCGGTGATGATCGACAGCGCCAGCGCGCGGTCGGCCACCACGGCGGCGCTTACCGCCGCACCGGCGGCCTTGGCGCTGATGCCGGGCGCCACCCCGATCACATAGTCCGACGACAGCGCCATGCCCTGGCCCGCGATGGCGATGGCCATCGCCCCCGCCAGCGGCGGCAGCCCCGCTGCGATGGCCGCGGGCAGCAGGATGGCCGACACCAGCGGCACGGCTGGCGTCGGCCAGAAGAACAGCGAGATGACATAGGTGATGCCCGCCAGGATGAAGAAGGCCGAATGGCCGTTCTTCATCACCATGCGGAAGGGCTCCACCATGCGGATGTCCGAGCGCAGCGTCTTGAGCGCATTCAGCAGCGCCGTCATGAACGCGATCACCAGGAAGATATTGAACAGCTCCCTGGCGGCAACCAGGCTGGCGGAGAACACCCCCGCCAACGCCGAGACCGGGCTACCAGTCAGGGCAAAGACGACGAGGGCGGTGCCCACGATGGATGGCACGACGACATTGGCGCGCAGGATCATCGTCAGCACGATGACCGCGACCCCTGCCAGATAAATCCAGTGCGCTGCACCGATCACGACTTGTTGTGACATGAAAACTCCCTGGGGCGAGGGGTTGTGGGGGCGGTTCCCGTCAGAGCAGGAAGCACGTTGGTATACTATATTCCGAGCGGTCGATGAGCCAAGCAGATTTTCATCAGGATTTACGCGAACTCCGACATAGTGCATGTTGCCTTGGTGCCGCACAGTTGTTGGGATTGTGGCTTTTCAGGCGCTCTCACGATGGTGCATGGATCGTCAGTGTGATTTGCCGCGGTATCGCCTGATATGTAGACTGTATACCGATTATTGGGCGGGGTCTCCCGAGTTTCAGCACGAGACGTGCCTGGAACCGCGAACCGGCCTTCCGCTTCTCTTTGACGATTTCTCCAACCCACCAGCGGAGTTCCCATGCAGCACATCACAGACGCGTTGATCGACGCCCACGTCAGCCCTGAAGACGCCCGGCAAGTCATGGAAGCGGCCTTCGCCAGCTTCGGCCGGGGCGACGCGGCGATGCAGGAGCGTATCCGCACCGAGGCGGGCGGCGTCAAGCTGTCCACGCTGGGCGCGGTGATCCCGCAGCAGGGCGTGGCGGGTGCCAAGGTCTACACGACGATCAACGGCCAGTTCTCGTTTGTCATCCTGATCTTCTCGACGGAGGACGGCAGGCCGCTCGCCTCGTTCGATGCCGGCGCCATCACGCGCCTGCGCACGGCGGCGTGCACCACGCTCGCGGCGCAGCGGCTCGCGCGGCCGGGGGCGCGCACGCTGGCGCTGTTCGGCGCCGGCACGCAGGGGGCGCAGCACGCGCGCCAGCTTAGCGCGACGCTGGGGCTGGAGCGCATCCTGGTGTCGGATCCGTATGCCGACGCCGGCATGCCCGCGCGGCTGTCGGCGCAATGCGGCATCCCGGTCGTGCTGGCCGAGCCGGATGACGCCGTGGCGCAGGCCGACATCGTCGTCACGGCCTCGCGCTCGACCACGCCGCTGTTCGCCGGCCCTTCGCTGCGGCCGGGCGCGTTCGTAGCCGCCATCGGCTCCAGCCTGCCGCATACGCGCGAGCTGGACGACACCGCGCTGCACCGCGCCGCGGCCGTGGTGGTCGAGTGGCGCCCGCAATCGACCCGCGAGGCCGGCGACATCGTGCTGGCCGATCCCCTCGCGCTGCCGGCGGAAAAGATCGTCGAACTGGGCGACGTCGTGCTCGGCAAGGTGTCGCCGCGCAAGCGGGACGACGACATCGTCATCTACAAGTCAGTCGGCGTTGGTCTGGAGGACGTGGCGCTGGCGGGCTTCGCGTGGTCGCGCATTGCCGGCGCGGCCGGGCTTCGCGCCGCCTAAGGCCCTCACCAGGCCTTGCGCCGGGTAAACCCCGGCGTGATGAGTCAACAAAGCGCTTGCCGTCTGCGTCTCTCTGTATATAGTATACAATCATGCAATCGTGATCGATCTACTAGCGATCCAGGCATCCCGACCCACTCCGAATCGCCCCACATCCGCCAACAGGAGCCCCCGTCATGGCCGAACTGATGAACCGCGAAGTATTCCGAGCCGCCCTTGAAGAAGCCATCAAGGGCAAGAGCGCCAACAAGGCGCCGTTCAGCGTGGCCTGGGCCAGCGGCAAGCTGAGCCGCGCCCACCTCGCACGCTGGGCCGAGAACCACTATCACTATGTCGGTCCGTTCGCGGATTACCTCGGCTACATCTATGCGCGCACGCCTGACCGGTATACCGAAGCCAAGGACTTCCTGCTCGCCAATATGTACGAGGAGGAAATCGGCGGCGACCGCCACACCGATCTGCTGATCCGCTTCGCCGAAGCCTGCGGCACCACCCGCGAGCGCGTGATCGACCCGGACAATATGTCGCCGACCACCCGCGGCCTGCAGAGCTGGTGCTACGCGGTGGCCATGCGCGAAGACCCGATCGTGGCGGTGGCCGGGCTGGTGGTCGGGCTGGAATCGCAGGTGCCGTCGATCTACCGCAAGCAGACCCCGACGCTGCGCGACAAGTACCAGTTCACCGACGAGGAGGTCGAGTTCTTCGACCTGCATATCGTCTCGGACGAGATCCACGGCGAGCGCGGCTACCAGATCGTGCTCGAGCACGCCAACACGCCCGAGCTGCAGCAGCGCTGCCTGAAGATCTGCGAGATCGGCGCGCAGATGCGGCTGCTGTACACGACCGCGCTCTACCACGACTACGTCGAGAAAGAGCTGCCGCTGCCCGAACTCGAGATGGCCGCCTGAGCCGCGCCGCGCAAACCGGACCGACGATGAACGTATTCCTCAACCATATCGACGGTGAATGGACGGCCTGCCAGTCGGGCCGGACCTTCGACAATGTCAACCCGGCCGACACTGGCGACCTCGTGGGCCGTTTCCAGGCGTCGTCGGCGGTGGATGCGCAGGCGGCCGTCGCAGCGGCGGCGGCCGCGTTCGCCGGCTGGAAGAAGACCCCGGTCGGCAAGCGCGCCGCGGTCCTCAACCGCGCTGCCGACCACCTCGAAGCCAACGCCGACAGCATTGCGGCCGAGCTGACCCGCGAAGAGGGCAAGGCCCTGGCGCTGGCCCGCGACGAAGTCCTGCGCTCGGCCCAGACGCTGCGCTTCTACGCCGTGGAGGGGCAGACCTTCACCGGCGAAGTGTTCCCCAACGACGATCCGGACCAGCTCGTCTACAGCCAGCGCGAGCCGCTGGGCGTGGTGACGGTGATCGCGCCGTGGAACTTCCCGGTGTCGATCCCGGCCCGCAAGATTGCCCCGGCGCTGGTAACCGGCAATACGGTGGTGTTCAAGCCATCGTCCGAGGCGCCGCTGTCGGGCTACCGCCTGGCCGAGGCGCTGATCAAGGCGGGGCTGCCCAAGGGCGTGCTGAACTTCATCACGGGCAGCGCGGCCGAGATCGGCGCGGGCATCACCGAGGCGCCGCCCGTGCGGGCGATCTCGTTCACCGGCTCGTCGCGCGCCGGCGAGCAGATTCACCGCGCGGTGCCGATGACCACCCGCACCCAGATGGAACTGGGCGGCAAGAACCCGCTGATCGTGATGGAGGATGCGGACTTCGACCGCGCTGTCGACCTGACCATCAAGGGCGGTTTCTCGCTGTCCGGGCAGGCTTGCACCGGTACCAGCCGCGTGCTGGTGGCGCAGTCCGTCAAGGCCGCATACACCGAGCGGCTGCTGGCGAAGGTGGCCACGCTCAAGGTCGGCAGCGGCATGACGGCCGGGATGGACCTGGGGCCGCTGGCCTCGCAGAAGCAGCTCGAAACCGTGCTGCGCTACATCGAGATCGGCAAGTCCGAGGCAACGTTGCTGTGCGGCGGCGAGCGGCTGACGGGGGGCGACTTCGACAAGGGCTTCTACGTGGCGCCGACCGTGTTCACGGACGTGACGCAGCAGATGCGGATCGCGCGCGAGGAGATCTTCGGGCCGGTGATCGCCATCCTCGGCTTCACGGATTACGCGGATGCGATCGCCATGGCGAACGATACCGAGTATGGCCTGGCGGCGGCGATCGTCACCAGCAACCCGCGCTACATCCACCACTTCGCCACGGACATCGAGGCGGGCACGGTCAAGGTCAACCGCACCACCACCGGGAACCTCGTCAACGCGCCGTTCGGCGGCCTGAAGCGGTCGAGCACGTCGACCTTCCGCGAGTCGGGCCGCACCGGGCTGGAGTTCTATACGCAGATCAAGACGGTCTACCGGGGCGCCTGAGTCCCACCGTCGCAAGGAGTCACAGACATGAAGAAAGCCATCAAGCTGGAACTGCGCGAAGCGCGCCACATGGTCGCCGCGGCCATCCGCCGCTCGGAGGAAATCGGCGTGCTGGAGTCGATCTGCGTGGTCGACGAAGGCGGCTATCCGCTCGCGCTGGAGCGCATGGACGGCGCCCGCATCACCGGGCCGCAGATCGCCTGGAACAAGGCGTTCACGGCCGCCGGCCACAAGCGTTCCACCCACCTGTTCACCACGCCGCCCAACGGGCCGGCGTTGCCGGGCAACGAGGCGTTCGGCATCCAGTGGAGCTTCGAAGGCAAGTTCGCCGCGTTCGTGGGTGGCTTCCCGATCGTGGTCAATGACGAGGTGATCGGCGGCATCGGGCTGTCGGGCGGCAACGGCGAGCAGGACACGCAGGCCGGGCTGGCGGCGCTGCAGGCGCTGGCCGAACTGCTGGCGCCGCAGGACCTGAAGGTGCTGGTGCAGGCCGATATCAAGAAGTAACGGCACAAAGTAAGGGCACAACGGAGGTTCCATGTCGTACCGCATCCAGATCGCCGAAACGCAGCAGGTCTTCTTTGTCGAACGCGGCGAGACGCTGCTGCAGGCCGCGGGGCGCGCGAGCATCGCGCTGCCGCACGACTGCCAGCTCGGCGGCTGCGGTACCTGCCGCATCCGCCTGCTCGACGGGCAGGTGCGGTACGAAGAGGAGCCGTTCGGCCTGGCGCCGGACGAGGCCGCCGCCGGCTACGCGCTGGCTTGCCAGGCACAGCCGCAGGGCGACCTGGTCATCAGCACCGCGCGCGAGGATGAGGCGTGCGCCGAGCCGGCCCGGCACCGCGCGGTGGTGCGGGCCGTGCGGCCCTTGTCGGCGGACGTGCTGCATGTCGAACTGGAGTTGCCGGAGGCTGGCGCGCTCGACTATCGCCCGGGCCAGTACCTGAAGCTGGTGGCCGGCGACGGGCTGGCGCGCAGCTTCTCGATGGCCTCGGTGCCAAGTGCGGGGCGCGTCGATCTGCACGTGCGCCGGATCCCGGGCGGCACCTTCACGGATGGCGTCCTGCCGCGGCTGAAGGCGGGCGACGGCATCGACGTCGAACTGCCGCTCGGCAACTTCTTCTACCGGGCCAAGGACTACCGGCCCTTGCTGATGGTGGCCACGGGCACCGGGCTGGCGCCGATCAAGGCGATCCTCGAATCGCTGATGGACGATCCCGACTGCCCGCCCGTGTCGCTGTACTGGGGCATGCGCCAGCCTGAAGACCTGTACCTGCATGCCGATATCCCGGCGTGGGGAGAGCGGCTATACGATTTCCAGTACGTGCCGGTGCTATCGCGTGCGGGGGATAGCTGGCAGGGGCGGCGCGGCTACGTGCACGACGTGGCGCTGGCCGACCTGGGCGATCTCAGCGAGCATGCCATCTACCTGTGCGGGTCGCCGAACATGATCCGTGACGCCCGCGCCGCATTCATCGCGCACGGGGCCAGTCCGGACCACCTCTACGCGGACAGCTTCACCTTCCAGCACGATTGATAAGACAATCCGGTATACCGCCGGAGGCGTGGTATACAATGGCGGCCAGACCCGTCAGCCTTCGCTTCCGCCGACCCATGGCCCATACATCGCCCACTGCCTCGACTGCTCCGACTGCCGAGCCGCTCAGCCTCGGTGCCAGCCATTCGCCGCTGTTCGCCCTTGTCACCGACAAGCTGCGCGAAGGCATCCTGAATGGCCAATACGCGCCGGGCGAGCGGCTGGTGGAAAACAAGCTGTCGGCCGAGCTGGGTGTGTCGCGCATTCCGGTGCGCGAGGCGCTGCGCGCCCTCGCCAGCGAAGGCCTGGTGCTGATCGAGCCGCGCCGCGGCGCGTCGGTGGCCAGCCTGTCGCCGGTGATCGCGCGCGAGATGGTTGAGGTACGCGCCACGCTGGAAGGCCTCAACGCCAAGCTGGCGGCGCAGCGCCGCGACCCGGCGCTGATCGCCGAGCTGGAGGCGGTGTTGCGCCGGGGCATGGACGCTGCCGCACAGGGCCGTGCGGATGAGCTGCTCGCGCTCAACAGCCGCTTCCATGAAGTGCTCGGCACCATAGCTGCCAATAGCGTCCTGCAGGAAATGATGCGCTCGCTGCGAGAACGTACCGCAGTGCTGTTCGGACCCGCGAACGTGGTGCGCGCGCGGCAGAACTGGGACGAGCACGCCCAGATTCTGCAGGCGGTGATCGCCGGCGATGCCGATCTCGCCGCCTTGCTGGCGGCGCGGCATGTTTACAGTGCCGCCAAGGCGGCCGAGCTGCCGGTCGACGGGCCGGGTGGTGCGCAAGTCCAGGCGGCCTGAAGGCCGATGAGGTTCAGTTTGTCTGTGGTCGCTCCCGCGACCCATCCCCACATTCCGGCGAACAACCAAACAGCTCGGAGTGACGGCTCGCGATGAGGCGAAGCGTTTCGCCGGCTTTGCCGGCCGGTTCAGGTTCACGCAATCCGACTATATTGGTATCAAGATCTGTGTCCTGACGGGCACAGCCCCCGGATGTCCAGTGCAGCCATTGCATGCCCGGCAACAGTGCATTGCGCCCCACTTCATGGCGCACTGCACCAACTCCGTGTATACTGTAGCCAATCTGATTCAATTGGGATTTACCATGAAGTCGCCCGAGCAACGTTATCTCTCGCAACCCGTCGGCCAGCAACTGCTGCGCTACTACGCGGCGCGCGACGCGGTACGGCATGCGACGCCGCTGTTGCCATTGCGCCTGCGCGATATCGGCCAGTTCTTCCGTGCGCTGACTGGCCACACGCCGCGCCGCCATCACTGCTGATCCGGTCGTCCGAGCCGGATCGACTGGCTGCCGCGCCTGTTGGCAGCCAATGCCTTCCTGGCAGGTGTTCTGCCTGCCACCTTCTTCCCCCGAAAGCCCCCATCCTTCTGACGGCATCACGCGCCAGCGTAATGGCTCGTCCAGAATCGTCTTGCCGTTCGTGAATGACTGAATATAGTATACCAAAGCACATCGCAGTCCTCCCGTAGTCTCTCTCAACGCCCCCACCGTGCATTGCCTGCACGGACAACGACAAAGGAGTCGACGTGAACCTGCCCGACCGGAGCACAGCCGGCCTTGCGCCGTTGTGGAAGATGGCGCAATGGCTGGCCGCCGGCGAAATATCGGCGGTGGAACTGGTGGAGGCTTGCGAGGCTGCCCAGCATGCGTGGCATAGCGTGATCAACGCGCTCGTGCTGTCGGACTTCGGGGCCGCCCGTGCCGCCGCGCTGGAAAGCGACAAGCGCCGTCGGGCGGGACAGGCACGCGGGGTCCTGGACGGCGTGCCGTTCTCGATCAAGGAATCGTTCGACGTGACCGGCTGGCCGACCACCTGCGGCAACCCGGCCCTGCGCGGCCACGTGGCCCCGCGCGATGCCGTGGTGGTGCAGCGTCTGCGCGAGGCTGGCGCCATCCTGCTCGGCAAGACCAATGTCCCGCTCGGCCTGCGCGACTGGCAGAGCTACAACGAGATCTATGGCACCACGCACAACCCGCACGACCCGACGCGTACCCCAGGCGGTTCGTCCGGCGGGAGCGCGGCGGCTGTGTGCGCCGGTTTGGCGGCGTTCGACGTGGGTTCGGATATCGGCTCCTCGCTGCGCAACCCGGCCCACTACTGCGGCATCTTTTCGCTCAAGCCGAGTCATGGGCTGGTACCGCTGGCCGGCCACGGCACCGGCCCGGCGCGCTTCGGCGAGCAGGACATCAACGTGGCCGGCCCGATGGCACGCAGCGCGCGCGACCTCGAACCCGTATTGCGCGCCATCGCCGGCCCGCATGGCGACGCTGCGCTGGCCTATCGCCTCGAACTGCCCGCATGCCCACACCGCCGGCTGGCCGATTTTCGCATTGCCGTACTGCCCACCCATCCACAGGCCGAGGCCGATGGCGAGGTCGCCGCGCAGATCGAGCAGCTTGGCCACAGGCTGGCGCGGCAGGGCGCGCGCGTGGACTGGCACGCCCGGCCGGACTTCGACGCCGCCGAACTGTGGCACGTCTACGTGACGCTGCTGCGCGCGACCACCGCAGTCCACATGGACGACACGGCCTATGCCGAGGCGCTTCGCCGTGCCGCCCATATCTCAGTGGACGATGTTTCCTACGCCGCGCTGCAGTACACCGGCGCGACGCTGAGCCATCGCGACTGGCTGCGCCTGCAGGCTGCGCGCGAACGTTTCGCGGCCGCGTGGCGCAACTTCTTCACCGACCATGACGTGCTGCTGTGCCCGGCCGCGACCACGACCGCGTTCGCGCTGAACGAAGCGGACGAGCCATGGACGCGTACGCTCACCGTCAACGGCCATGCGCAGCCCATGACCACGCAGCTGTTCTGGGCCGGCCATTCCGGACTGTGCGGGCTGCCTTCCGTGGTGGCCCCGATCGGGCCGGGGCCGGGCGGCTTGCCGGTCGGCGTGCAGATCGTCGCCGGCCGCTACCAGGATCTCACCGCACTGCGTTTCGCCACCCTGCTCGAAGAGGCGGGCTACGCTTTCCGGCCACCGCCGCGGCCGTCCATGCAGCCGGCGGACCCCCACCACTAAGCCAGACACACACCATCACAGGGAGGGAGCATGTTTGACTGGTTCCGCGATTTGTCGCGCATGGAGCGCAAGGGCTTCTATGGCGCGTTCCTCGGGCATGCGGTCGACGTGTTCGACTTCATGATCTATTCCTTTCTCATCTCCACGCTGCTGGGGCAGTGGGGCATGAGCAAGTCGACTGCCGGCGCCATCGTCACGTGGACGCTGGTGTCGTCGCTGGTGGGCGCCATCGGGGCGGGCATCCTGGCCGACCGCTATGGCCGCGTGCGGGTGTTGCGCTGGACCATCATCGTGTTCGCTTTCGCCTGCTTCCTGTGCGGGCTGGCGCAGTCGCCGGAGCAACTGATGGCGTTCCGCATGATCCAGGGCCTGGGCTTCGGCGGCGAATCGTCGCTGTGCATGGTGCTGGTGACGGAGATGATCCGCAATCCGGTGCACCGCGGCAAATACTCGGGCTTCACCGCCAGCAGCTATTCCTTCGGCTGGGGGGCGGCGGCCATCGTCTATGCGCTCGCCTTCAGCGTGCTGCCGGCAGAGACGGCCTGGCGCGTCTGTTTCTTTCTCGGCATCCTGCCGGCACTGGTCGTGATCTACCTGCGCCGCAACCTCGAGGAACCGGAGATCTTCCTGAAGAGCCGCGCGGCGGGCCGGCAGGGGACGGCACTGGCCGGGCTGGGGCGGCTGTTCCGCGGCCCGCTGCTGTCCAGGACCCTGCTGTGCAGCCTGCTCTCCGGCGGGATGCTGGGCGCATACTATGCCATTGCCACATGGCTGCCGACGTTCCTCAAGACCGAGCGCGGCTTGTCGGTGTTCGGCACCAGCTCCTACCTGGCGGTGACGATCGTCGGATCACTGATCGGCTATGTGGCGGGCGCCTACGCCACCGACCGCTGGGGCCGCCGCCTGACCTACATCGCGTTCGCGGCGGGGGCCTTCGTGGCCGCGCTGGTCTACATGGTGATCCCGGTGTCGAATACCTCGATGCTGTTCCTCGGATTCCCGCTGGGGATCCTGATGCAGGGCGTGTTCGCGGGCATCGGCGCGACGATCTCGGAGTCGTTTCCCAACGATATCCGCGCGACGGGATACGGGGTGTCCTACAACGCCGGCCGCGTGATCGGCTCGCTGTTCCCGCTGTCGGTCGGGTGGCTGAGTTCGGGACGCTCGTCGCTGCCGATCGCGATCGCCATTGTCGCCGGGGTTGGCTACGCGATGGTCGTGATGGCGGCGATGCTGTTGCCCGAGACCACCGGGATGGATCTCGGGCAGGCCGGCGGCGGGGAGGAGCAGGGCGCCGCGCCGCTGGCGCAACCCGCGGGGACGGTGGCCTGAAGCCGTTCGTGCGACGGTCGCGGCGGGCGCGGTGCGGGCGGCCTGCCGCGGTCACTCGGGATTCTTTTTAGGTTCTTCGGTGCCTCGTCACGAATGCCGGTCCGCCCTCAAGATCGCGCTGGCCGTGTCGACCACTGCCGCTAGCGCAAGCATGGCGACAATCACCGTGCACGCCTGGGGCAGATGGAACAGGGAAAGCTCGAAATACAGCATCTGCCCAAGCCCGCCGGCGCCGACAAAGCCAAGTATCGCCGCCGCGCGGATGTTCATTTCCCAGCGGTACAGGATGTAGGCGAGGAACTGGGGCCAGACGCAGGGCAGCGTCCCATACACAAAGACCAGCGCGGCGGGGGCGCCCTTTTCCGTCAGCGCGCGGGCCGGTGCGCGCGGCGCATTCTCCAGCGCCTCGGCGAACAGGCGGCCGAGCACGCCCGTGGTATGGAGCGCCAGGGCGAGGGTGCCGGCAAATGGACCCAGGCCAACCGCGAGGACGGTCAGGGCAGCCCATACCAGCTCGGGAACCGAGCGCAACAGGTTCAGCAGCAAGCGCGACAACGTCCGCAGGGCATCGCCGTAGAGCCCGCAAGCCGGCAGTGCCACGCCAAAACCCAGCACCGCCGCGCACAACGTACCCACGGCGGAAACCGCGAGCGTTTCGAGCATGCTGCCAGCGGTTCTGGCCAGAAAAGCGGGCGACAGCTCCGGCGGGAAGAACGCCAGCAGGAAGTGCGCCATTCCGCTTGCGGCGTCCGCGGAGAAGAGCTGGCTGAGATCGAGCGAGAGGTACGCGAAGCTGCCCGACACCGCCGCGGCCAGCGCGATCAGGGTGAGCAGGCAGCGCATGCAGAATTGGGCGGCCCTGGTCTTGTGCGCCATGATTCAGTCGATCAGCTTGCGCAGCCGCGCGCTCAGCGCGTCCGCCAGCAGAACCAGCAGCAGGAACACGAGCAGGATGGTCGCGGCCTCGCCACCATTGAGCATTTTCATGGCCTGGTCCATCAACTGCCCAAGCCCGCCGGCGCCAACGAAACCCATGACCACGGAAGCCCGGACGGCACATTCCCAACGGTAGACGGTGTACGAGACCAGCTCCTGCGCGGCATGGGGAATCAGCCCATAGCTCAGTGCCGCCAGGCGCCCGCTTCCGCTGCCGAACAGGGCATCCACGGCGCGCGTGTCGCTCGATTCGAGGATTTCCGCATAGACCTTTGCCAGCATGCCGCCGTAGGTGATGGCCAGCGCGAGCACGCCCGCCGCCGCCCCCAGGCCGAGGGCACGCACGAAGACCAGCGCCCACACCAGCTCCGGCACCCCGCGCAGCAGCAGCACCAGGGCGCGCACGCCGGCGCGCACCGCCGTGCGCGGCTTGCGCCCCCGGCCGGGGCCGATGCGCGACACCGACAGGCTGCCCGTCATGGCCACGGCCAGGGGGGCTGCGACCACAAAGGCGAGCGCAATGCCCGCCGTGGCGATTGCCAGCGTTTCCAGCGTGGCCTTGACCACCAGCCCGAGGAATCCGGCCGAGACTTCGGGCGGGAGGAAGTTGCGCACGAAGGCGCCCACCACCTTGAGATTTCCCGTGTCAAACAAGGCGGAAGGGCTGAACCGGGACAGCCGCAGCAATGGCCACAGGAGCAGCAGCGCCAGCACCAGGCCGCCTGCGCGCCGCAGCGCCTGGGGGTCGCGCGGGTGGGCGGTCATCGGCACGCTGGCCTGGGTGGGGTACCGCCGCCGGCGGCGGCGCCCGCACCTGCCGCGATGCTCAGCAGGGCCTGGCCGCCTTGCACCGGTGGCGATGTGCTTTCGGATGCGTAGAGCTCGCGCAGCAGCGCGTCGGTCACGCGTTCGGCCGGCAGGTCGAACGCGATCTCGCCCGCCTTCAGGCCGACGATGCGGGGAAACCAGCGCAGCGCCAGATCCACGGCGTGCAGGCTGGCGACGAGGGGCACCGCACGGGTATCCGCTTCCTTGCGCAACTCGCCCAGGGTGAGGTTGGCCAGTACCGGGTCCATCGCCGAGACCGGTTCGTCCGCCAGGATCAGTTCCGGGCGCTGGTAAAGCACGCGGGCGACGCCCACGCGCTGCAACTGGCCGCCCGAGAGTTGGTCGCACCGGTCGAACAGGCGGTCGGCCAGTTCAAGGCGGGCGAGCTGTTCGGCGGCACCATCGATGTCCGCGGGATAGACCAGCGACAGCAAGGATTTCCAGGTGGGCCAGATGCCCAGGCGGCCGGCAAGGATGGCGGTGATCACGCGCTGGCGCGGCGGCATCGGCGGCGCCTGGTGGATCATGCCGATGCGGCAGCGCAACTGCCGCAGGCGTGCGGCGGACAGCGCCCAGGGGCTTTGCTCGAGCACCTCCACACGGCCCTCGGCGGGCCGCAGCGATGTTGCCAGCAAGCGCAGCAAGGAGGTCTTGCCGGCTCCCGACGGACCGATGACGGCGATGGGTTCGCCGCGGCCGGCCGCCAGCGTGATCTGGCTGAGCGCACGCTGTCCGTTAGCGTAAGTAATGCTGGCGGCCTCCAGGCGAAAGCTCATCGGACCTGCATCACTGGATGAGGCCCGCGGCGCGAGCCGCGGCCTCGATGCCGGCGTAGTTTTCCGGGCGGGTGGGAATGTACTTCGTGGTCCGCTGCAAGGCCATGATCTCCCGCTGCTCGGGATTGGCGGGGTCAAGGCGCAGGAACGCTTCGGTCAGCTTCTTGCGCAAGGCCGGATCGAGCCCGCCGCGCACGGTCCAGTTGTAGTCGTAGTAGGGCGGCGTGACCGCAAACACCCTGACCTTGCCGGTGTCCACCTTATGCTGCTCCACCAGCTTGTCCCAGACCGAGGCATTGAGCACGCCGGCGTCGGCCCTGCCGGCCTGCACGAAAGCCACCGTGGCATCGTGGGCGCCCGAATAGGCGACGGTCTTGAAGTCCTTGTCCGGATCGATGCCGGCCTGCAGCAGGAAGTGCCGCGGCATCAGGTGGCCGGAGGTCGAGGACGGCGCGCCGAAGGCGAAGGTGTGGCCCTTGAGGTCGGCCAGCGACTTGATCGCGGGGTTGGCGGTGATGAACTTGCTGGTGAACGCCGCATCTTCCTGGCGCTGGACGATGGGGATGGTGGCTCCCTTCGTGCGGATCTTGCTCTGCACATAGGTAAAGCCGCCCAGCCATGCCATGTCGATCTTGCCGGTGGCCAGCGATTCGACCACCGCGGCGTAGTCCGTGACGGGCACGAACTGCACCTTCATGCCGATTTCCTTCTCCAGGTAGCTGCCGAGCGGCGCGAACTTGCGCTGCAGTTCGGTGGGGGCCTCGTCCGGAATGGCCGAGACCTTCAGCACAGCCTGGGCACTGGCGAGGCCGGCAAAGCCCAGCAGGGTCAGCGCGGCAAGGCGCTTAAGCAACGGCAACACGGGCGGCTCCCTTGGTGGTTTCTCCGATCACTGCAGCGTCTGCAAAGCCTTCCCGCCGAAAGATGTCCAGGACCTCGTCCACGGCTTCCGGCGCGCACGACACCAGCAAGCCACCGCTGGTCTGCGGATCGGTCAGCAGCGCCTTCTGGCTTGGCGTGACCGACGCGGACAGGTCCACCTCGCCGCCGTAGCTGGCCCAGTTGCGCCCCGATGCGCCGGTCACCAGCCCTTCGCCGGCCATGCGCTCGACATGCGGCAGCAGCGGAATCCGCCCCATGTCCAGCCGCGCGCCGACACCCGCGCCGCGGCAAAGCTCCAGCAGGTGGCCGAGCAGGCCGAAGCCGGTCACGTCGGTCAGCGCGTGGACACCCGGCACTTCGGCCAGCAGCCGGCCCGGCGTATTGAGCTTGGTGGTGCAGGCAATCAGTTCCTGATAGCCGGCCGCGTCGAGCCTGTCCTTCTTCACCGCGGCGGACAACACGCCAACGCCCAGCGGCTTGCCGAGGATCAGCTTGTCGCCCGCCTGGGCGCCGCTGTTCTTCTTGACCCGGTCCGGGTGCACCAGGCCAAGGACCACCAGCCCGTAGATCGGCTCCAGGGAATCGATGGTGTGGCCGCCGGCAACCGGGATGCCAGCCTGGGCGCAGACCGATTCCCCGCCTTCGAGGATCTTGCCGATGACCGCGGGCGGCAGCTTTTCGATCGGCATGCCGACCAGGGCCAGCGCCATGATCGGGGTTCCGCCCATGGCGTAGACGTCGGAGATCGCGTTGGTGGCGGCGATACGCCCGAAATCGTACGGATCGTCCACCACCGGCATGAAGAAGTCCGTGGTGGCGATCAGGGCCTGGCTGTCATTGAGCTTGTAGACCGCCGCGTCGTCGCTGGTTTCCTTGCCGACCAGCAGCGCTGCCGGAGCAGGGAAGCCGGCCGAATTCCTGAGGATTTCGGAAAGCACACCGGGGGCAATCTTGCACCCGCACCCGCCGCCGTGGGAAAAGGCGGTGAGCTTGATCTTTGCGTTGTCTGGCTGGTCCATTGCTGGCTCCGGGTTATTCAGGTTTCAAGGCGTCGGCGACAAGTTTACCTACTTCCGCCCGTTCCCGCGCCGGCGCAAACAGCGGAGCCCGCAGTGCGCATTGCTGCCGCAGGCGGTTCAGGAACCCGGCGTCCCTGCTGGTCCGTTCCAGCAAGAGCGCCAGTTGCGCGGCGTCGCCCAGTGGAAAATAGCCGTCGTAGTCACGGCCCAGCATGCCGACGTTACCCGGGATGCGACTGGCCAGCACCGGCACGCCGCTGGCGACGGCCTCGATGATCACGTTGGCGCCGCCTTCCATAACGCTGGAGATCACCATGGCCTGTGCCTGTCGGATATGCTGCCGGGTTTCATCATGGGGCAGGTTCCTGAGCCAGACATAGCGCCGCACGCTGGGCCAGGCTTGTGCTTCCAGCGCCAGGGCCGCCTGCTGATAGGCGTCATCGAGCGCGCCACCAATGTGAATCAGGCGCACGCGCGAATCCTCGGGAAGCAGCGAGAGGGCGCGCATGGGCGTGAGCGGGTCTTTTTCCGCCCGCATGTGGCCGACCAGCACAACGTCGAAATGATCGTGGCTGGGCGCGGCGGGGGCGCATGCCGGGGCAGACTGGTAGATCACACGGCACTTGGCGCGATGCGCGGCCGCCAGTTCGGCGAGCCCTTCGTCCTGCAGCACAACCAGGTGGGTGGCCAGTTCGAGCGAGCGCCGGGCCGCTGCATCGGTGCGGATGTCGCGGTACAGATCGGTGCCGGTCAGCACCACGATCAGCGGACGATCCGGACAAGCCTCGGCGTACCTGGCGATGGACTCGGCCGAGCGTCGGGCGTGCAGGGCGATCAGGCAGTCGGGCAGGGCGTCGTCCGGGCCGGCCGCCGGCCATTCGGCGGCCAGTGAGACATCGTAGTCCCCCTGCAGGAACCGGGACCAGCGATGGGCGGTTTGCCAGTTGCCATTGTTGGCTTTGCGCAGCGCTGGACTGATAATCGCGACGGTGGCCTTGGGAGGACGCATGACGACAGGTTCCGTGGGGGCAGCAGCAAGAAGGATAGACAAGCTCGGGCTGGATGCGGCGTTTGCCGATGCGCACCGGCGCACCTGGGCCGTGCTTCAGGATCTGTCGCCGTCCCAATGGCAGGTTCCCTATGATGCGGGAATCAATCCGCCCTTGTGGGAGTATGCCCATATCGCGTGGTTTACGGAGCAATGGGTGCTGCGGGAGCCGCGCGCCGGCCAGGATGGCCGCTGGGTGGCCAGCCTCCCGTCCATGCTGCCGGACGCCGACCGGCTGTTCGATTCCATGCGCGTCGCCCACCAGGACCGGTGGCATCTTGCGCTGCCCGGGCTTTCCGAGATTCGCGGCTACGCAGCCGCCGTACTGGAGCGAGTTCGCGCAAGGCTCGCCACATCGGACGATAACGACGCGGCGCTCTATTTTTTCCGGCTCGCCTTATTCCACGAAGACATGCACGCGGAGGCGCTGACCTATATGCGGCAGACACTCGATTATCCGCTGCATGCTCCGCTTGACATGCCTGCCATCGCGCCAGGCGCCGGGTCGGCAGCCGCGGGCGGCGACACGTTCCCGATGGGGTCGCCCGCCAGCGGCGCCGGGTTCGTCTTCGACAACGAGAAGTGGACCCACCCGGTCCACGTCGCCCCCTTCCACATCGATCGCACTTGCGTCAGCAATGCGGCATTTGCGGAATTCGTGGCGGCCGGCGGCTACCGCGACCATCAGTGGTGGTCCGACGACGGACGCGCATGGCTGCAACGCAGCGGGCTGGCGCATCCCGCGCGCTGGCGCCAGGCAACTGGCGGCATTCCGGGGCAATGGGCGTTGCGATGGTTCGGGCAGTGGCTGCCGCTGCCGCCCGATCAGCCGGTGTGCCATGTCAATGCCTACGAGGCGGAAGCCTATTGCCGCTGGGCCGGCAGGCGCTTGCCCACGGAAGCCGAGTGGGAGTATGCAGCAACGCATGACCTGATCCACTGGGGTGGCGCCGTGTGGGAATGGACGGCTGATCCTTTCGTGCCCTATGCAGGGTTCTCGCCCGACCCCTACCAGGAATATTCCGCCCCCTGGTTTCACACGCATCGCTCGGTTCGCGGCGGATCGTTCGCGAGCCATGCCCGCATGCGGCACGCTCGCTACCGGAACTTCTACCTGCCGCACCGCGGGGACGTCTTCGTCGGATTCCGCTGCTGCGGTTGAGGGGCTCGTCCGGTTTGGGCCGTCAGCCAGTGCCGGTGCGGTGCTAGCCGATCTGGCTGACGAGCGCCGGCACCATCAGGCTCGCGCCGATCCCCATCAGCACGCCGAAGGCGATGCGCCGCGTGGTCGTCGCGGAGAACGGTGGCGGAAAGCGGCGTCCCAGCAGCGTGGCCAGCACTACCACCGGCACGCCGATGGCCGCCTGCAGCCAGATCTGCCCGTCGAGCTGGCCCTGCCAGGCCGAGAACAGGGTGCGCACGCCGGAGGTCACGGTAAAGACCAGGATGAGCGCGCAGCGGATCTCCACCGGCTTCATGGGCTGGCGGTAGAACTGGAAAATCAGCGGCGGGCCGGACACGCCGAACATGCCGCTCAGCAGGCCGCCAAAGATGCCGCTGACGAGAAAGCTGCCGTCGCCCGAGCGCCGTGGCAGCGGCTCGGGCCGCAGCGCCGCGCTCAGGCCGCCATACAGGATCACCGCGCCCAGCAGGATCTGCAGCAGCGTGGCCGCGGTGCTGCTGAGGTAGTCGAGCAAAATCACGCCGGCGACCACCGAGGGAAGAATGCCGATGGCCGCGGCAAGCACCGCGCGCCAGTCGATATGCTGCATCTTGCCGGGCAGGGCGCAGGCGCTGTTGGCGAGCGTCACCAGGCTCACCACGGCCGCGACCGTGGCGACCGGGGCCAGGCCCAGTCCGCTCGTGGCGCCCATCACGATCATGCCCAGGCCAAAACCTGTCACCGTCTGAAAATACGTTCCCGCGCCAAGCAGGGCCTGCAGGCCCAGCACGGGCATCAACAATTCGGGCTTCATGCTACCGCCTGTTCTCCGGTGGGTGCTTGCTGGGCCGAAGCGGCTTGCGCCTGCACCACGGTGACGGCGATGACATGGAACACGTCTTCCTCGCTGCAACCGCGCGACAGGTCGTTGGCGGGCTTCTTGAGCCCTTGCAGCATCGGGCCGATGGCCTTGGCGCCGCCGAGCCGCTCGGCGAGCTTGTAGCCGATGTTGCCGGCTTCCAGGTTGGGGAAGACCAGCACATTGGCGTGGCCGCCCACCCGTGAGTGCGGGATCTTGCGCTCGGCAATTTCCGCGACGATGGCGGCGTCAAGCTGCACGTCGCCGTCGATGGCCAGGCCGGGCCGTTGCGCACGCACGCGCTCCGTGGCCGCGACCACCTTGTCGACGGCCGCGTGTTTCGCGCTGCCGCAGGTCGAGAACGACAGCATGGCCACGCGCGGCTCCTCGTTCAGCAGCGAACGTGCGCTGTCAGCCGCAGCCATGGCGATTTCCGACAGCTCCTCGGCATCGGGATTCACCACCAGCCCGCAGTCGGAGAAGATCAGTCCGCCCTTGAGCGCGTGGAACGGCTCGCACAGCATCATCAGGAAGAAGCTCGACACCAGCCGGAAGCCGGGCGCCAGCCCGATCAGCTGGATGGCCTGGCGCACCACGTCGGCCGTGGTGTGGACCGCGCCGGCCACTGAACCATCCGCATGGCCCTGCCTCACCATCAGGTTGGCAAAGCACAGCGGGTCGAGCACGGCCTGCCGGGCCTGGTCCAGCGTCATGCCCTTCTTCTGGCGCATGGCGTAGAGCGCCTGCGCGAAAGAGGGCGCCAGCGCTGACGTGGCCGGGTCGACGATGCTCATCCCGTCCAGCCCGATTCCCAGCGCGTGCGCCGCGGCGGTGATCCGCTCGGGGTTGCCTACCAGGATCACCTGCGCGATGCCCTCGCGCGTCGCCCGCGCGGCCGCCTGCAGGATGCGCGAGTCTTCTGCCTCGCACAGGACGATGCGACAGGGCGCGGCGCGCGCGCGGTCGATGATGCGGAGGATGGGCTTCATGGCGGGCTTGGCTCGGTAGGACTGAAAAAGGGCCAGCGGCTCGCGCTATGCCCTTGGTGTTCTCCCCTCTCCCGCAAGCGGGAGAGGGAGCACCCCATCGCGAATGAAAGGGTGCGGTGCAGCTTCGATCAGACGTAGTCCTTGTACTTGTCCAGGTAGCGCACCGGCTTTGACAGCGCGTCGCGGCGGAACGGATCGCCGAGTTCACGCGTGCACAGGACCTCGATGATCGTGGTCTTGCCGTGGTTCATCTGCAGGTCGATGGCGCGCTTGAGTGCGGGGCCAACGTCCTCGAGGCGGTCGACCACGATGCCTTCCGCGCCCATTGCCTTGGCGATCTCGGCGAAGCTCTGGTTGTCGAGTTCGCCCGCGACGAAGCGGCGGTTGTAGAAGTCCACCTGGTTCTTCTTCTCGGCACCCCACTGGCGGTTGTGGAAGACCACGGCCGTCACCGGGATGTTGTGGCGCACGCAGGTCATGGTTTCCATCAGGCTCATGCCCCAGGCGCCGTCACCGGCGTACGAGACGGCCGGGCGGTGCGGTGCTGCCACCTTGGCGCCGATGATGGTCGGGAACGCGTAGCCGCAGTTGCCCCAGCTCATCGCCGCGAAGAAGCTGCGCGGCTTCTCGAAGCGCAGGTAGCTGTTGGCGACCGAGTTGATGTTGCCGATGTCGGTGGAGACCATCACGTCGGCCGGCATGGCCTTCTCCAGCTCGCGAAGGACCTGGCGCGGGTGCAGGTAGGTGCCGCCGTTGAAGGTGCGCTCGTGCTTCTGCTCTTCGATCATGTCCAGGCTGTACGGGTCGCGCTCGTGCGTCCACTCGTCCAGTTCCTTTTCCCATGCGGTCTTCTCGCTGGCGATTTCCGTGGCGCGGGCGTCGCGGCTGCTGTCGCAGGCGAGCGTGCGGCCGGCCAGTCGCTGCGTGAGGGCGATGGCGGCGGCCTTGGCGTCGCCGCAGATGCCCACCGAGATCTTCTTCACCAGGCCCAGCATCTTGTGGTCGGCGTCGATCTGGATGATCTTGGCGTTCTTCGGCCAGTAGTCCATGCCGTGCTGCGGCAGCGTGCCGAACGGCCCCAGGCGCGAGCCCAGCGCGATCACCACGTCGGCGCGCGAGATCAGCTTCATGGCAGCCTTCGAGCCCTGGTAGCCCAGCGGGCCGCACCACAGCGGGTGGCTGGCGGGGAAGGAGTCGTTGTGCAGGTAGCTGTTGACCACCGGTGCGCCCAGGCGCTCGGCCAGTGCCTTGCATTCCTCGATCGCGTCGGCCATCACCACGCCGCCCCCCGAGATGATCACCGGGAACTTGGCCTGGGCCAGCAGTTCGGCGGCTTCGTTCAGGCTTTGGTCGCCGCCGGGGCCGCGGTCCAGGCGCTGCGGCTTCGGAATCTCGGCGGTGATCTTGCCGTAGAAGTAGTCACGCGGGATGTTGAGCTGGGTCGGGCCCATCTCGGCCAGCGCGCGGTCGAAGCAGCGGCCGGTGAATTCGGCCATGCGCTGCGGGTGGGTCACATGGCCCTGGTACTTGGTGAACTCCTGGAACATCGGCAGCTGCCTGGCTTCCTGGAAGCCGCCCAGGCCGATGCCGGTGGTGCCGGCCTCGGGGGTGACGATCACGACCGGGCTGTGGGCCCAGTACGCAGCGGCGATGGAGGTCACGCAGTTCGAGATGCCCGGCCCGTTCTGGCCGATCACCACGCCATGGCGGCCCGACACGCGGGCGTAGCCGTCGGCCATGTGGCCCGCGCCCTGTTCATGCACCACCGGGATCAGGCGGATGCCGGCCGGAGCGAAGATGTCCATGGCATCCATGAAGGCGGAGCCCATGATGCCGAACATGTCGGTGACGCCATTGGCGACCATGGTTTCCACGAACGCTTCGGACGGCGTCATGGTCTGGGGGCCGGCCGGCACCTGGGTCTCGGTAGCCGAGCCACCGGAAACGGCGGGGTGCGAGGTCGTGTCGAGGTCGCGCATGGGTGTCTCCTGTGTGACGTAATAAAGTGGAACGATTCGTTCCGGAAAATTGTTGTTGGGGGAAATGTAGGCGGAAGACGGCGCGTGGTCAATAGAAAGTTTTATTTTTTGGAATGTTTTGAGTTGAAAAACGAGACAGCACCAATAAAAAGTGCTTGTTAAGCATCAAGGATGGGGCTTTGGCGTGGCGAACGTCGGCCCGGCCGGCTACCGGTTGCGTGCGGCTTCCCTCGAAGAGCCGACCAGAATCGGAAGATGTCTGGGCAACGCCGCCAAGAACGAAGCGCGATGCAGCCGTCGAACGGCGGTGCCTGCGCTCGGGGCGGTGCTTCGCTGGGGCAGGAGATGGGGGGATCGCACTACCACGGCGGACGTGGTGCGGCGGTTGGCAGTACGCGATCCTGACCCGACGCTGAGTGAATCGGAGCGCATGAAGACGGTGCAGCTCAACCCGGTGGCGCTGTTCTTCGGCGTGCTCTGGGATCGGCTGAAGAGCCTGTTCGGCAAGGGCGGGCGCTGAGCCCGCCGGGCCGCCGGCCCGCCCGCTATGCCGGCGTAGGCTTTCGGGCGCGCTGGTCGATCTGGCGCCGCATCTCGTCAGCAAGCGGATGCAGGCCATCGGTCGAATCGGCGGCGACCAGGCTGTAGCCGAGACCCCGGTCCGCCCACGAATAACCCGCCACGCCGGCCTGGCGATGCGCTTTCATCGGCGTGTCCTGTTCCACTTTCATCGGCCGCACCAGCATGGCCACGCGCGTGCCGTGCCCGTCGTCATACAGGAAGAGGCCGGCGGGGCCGTGCTCGGTCGCCACCAGCCGCCCGCCCATGTAGCGGTAGCCGGAACGGGTAAGGTCCGGCACGGCCACGGGGCGCTGCAGCCGCGCCGATACCCACCTGACGAGGTCGGCGCTGTCGTTCGCGCCGATCTCCACGGGCCGGTTCGGGTCGGATGCAAAGACCTGGTAGCTTGCCGTGGCCTCGCGGGCCAGGGCGGCGATGCCGCCGGTTGCCGGCTCGGTGGCGCCGCGTCCCATCCAGCCCGCCAGGCCACCCACGCACAGCGCGACAAACACTGAAGCGGCAAGTCGCCATGGGGCGGCAGTGCGCGTGCGACGCGCCGCAACCATGTGCCGCAGGTTCAGTTCCGGCGGGATCGGCTCGCTCGCCACCGGGGCAAGGGCATCGCGCAATTGCTGCCGCTGCGCAGCGTAGCCCTCGACGCGGCGCGCGACTTCCGGGTGATCGCGCAGGTAGCCTTCGATCTCGTGCCGGCGCGCCTCGTCCAGCGCGTTATCCACGTAGGCCTGCAGGTCCTCTTCCTGCACGGGCCGGTTTTCGTTCATTTGACCCTCCGCAATGCCGCCTTCTGTGGCGATCCCTGTGCCGATCCCGATCCCGATCCCGATCCCGATCCCGATCCCGACGCCGTGGCGGCGGCGCCGCCTTCCATGATCTTCAGCAACCGCTCCCGCGCGCGCGACAGGCGCGACATTACGGTACCGATGGGAATGTCGAGCACGCGGGCGGCGTCCGCGTAAGACATGTCTTCGACCGACACCAGCAGCAGCACGCTGCGCTGCTCCGCTGGCAAGGTATCGAGCGCGCTCATGAGGTCGCGGTAGTGCAGGCCATCTTCCTGCGTGGCGCGCGCGCTCAGCGATTCGGCCACGTCCTCGATGGCGATATGGCTGCGCGAGCCCGCCCGGCGCAGCGCCGTCATGGCCAGGTTATGCAGGATGGCGAACACCCAGCTGCGGGTGTCGCCGTGGCCGCGGCGGCTGTCCCAGTATGTGATGACCTTTTCCAGGCAGTCCTGCACGAGGTCGTCGGCGCTGTCCTGCTCGCGCAGCAGCGCACGCGCGTAGCGCCGCAACGCGGGGATCATCGGCTCGACGTGCAGCAGCAGGTCCTTCACAGCCAGTCCTCTCCGGTACGCATAAAAATCTGTGCGACCGCCTACATGGCCTGTACCTGGACCGGCGTGGCGGGCTTGCCGTCGACGGCTGGCGCGATCACAAGATAGCGCCGCGCTTCGGTCCCGGCAATGCCTTGCACGACTTGCCGGATCGGCCCGATCGCGTTGACGATGGCCGCTCCCGCCGGGTTGGTGTTGAAGTTGGCCAGCGGCTCCAGCGGACCGGTGCCGTCTGGTCGGCTTGCCAGCGCGAGGACGTAAGGCTGCTTGGGCTGCAGCCCGGTGACAGACGCCTGCAGGACCTGCAGCAGCCCCTGGTCGAAGAGCGTCACGCTTGTCGGCGCGGCGCCGCCGCCAGCGGGTTTGCCCCCGGTCACGGGCACCAGCGTCAGTTGCGTGGTTTGCGCGGCGTTGCCGATCGGCTGCAGTCCTTGCGTCCCCGGTCCTTCAGGCACGGCATTCGGTACATAGACGATGGCCTGCGGCGCCTGGCCTACTGGCACATTGGCGACGACCTGGTTGGTGGCGGTGTCGATGGCCGCAAGGCTGTCCGCGTTCTCCAGGCCCACGTAGATGCGGGTACCGTCGCCGGACGGCCAGAGGCCATGCGGCAGGGCGCCCACGGGAATCGTTGCCACCTGGGAGAAGTCGTCCGTGCGGAAGACCTTCACCTGGTTCAGCCCGCCGATGGTCACGTAGGCGAACGTGCCGGCCGCGGTGTGCGCAAAGTTCACGTGGTTGGTGATCGCGCCGGTCTCAAGGGTCTTGAGCAGGCTGAACGGCGGGCGGGCGTCGAACACCTGGGTCTTGCCGATATCCTTGAGCGTGAACCACACCTGCTTGCCGTCTGGCGTGGCGGCAATGTTCGGGCAGAACGGGCTTTCCTGCTTCACGCGCGCGACGACCTTGTGGTCGACTACGGTGACGACCGCGACTTCAGGGTTGAAGGACGAGCAGATGTAGCCGTATTTGCCGTCCGGCGAAAAGATCTGCATGCCCGGGCCGGCGGCGACGGTGATGCGAGTCTTCTCTGTGAACGTCCTGGCGTCGATGACCGAAATGTAGTTCTCGCCGCGCACCGTTACCCAGACTTCCTTGCCGTCAGGCGTGTAAAACGCTTCATGCGGCGAGCGTCCCACGTAAGTCACGTGCTTGACGGCATTGGTCGCCGTGTCGATGAAGGACACCGAGTTGGAGCCGATCGACACCACCGCCAGCGTGCGCCGGTCGGGCGAGAAGCCCAGGCCATGCACGAGCAACTGGCCGCGGTAGAGCGGGCTGAGGTTGCCCGGTGTCGGATCGCCCAGCCGGATCACGCCCAGCAGCTTGTTGTCGGCCGGATCGGTCACCGACACAGTGTTCGAGAACTGCTCGGCCGCGTAGATGCGGTCGCGGTGGCTGACGGGCACGTTGGGTGCGCTCAGTGGGCCGGGCGCTTGGCCGGCCAGTGCGGTGCCGGACAGGCCGAGCAGCAGCGCGAGGATCAGGGCGGTCTTGGTGGTTTTGGCGGGGGCGCGGTTCATGGCTTGGTCTTGTTGTCAGTGTACGTGCGTGGCATGGCTGTGCCCGGCCGCTTGCGGCGGGGCCTGGTCGCTTCTGGCCGGCTGGGTCGGTGCGGGGGCGGAGGGCGGCAGCGGCTGGCCGAGCGCGAGCCGCATCGCGGCAATCTCCTGCAGCTGTCCGACGATGATTTCCTGCGCAATGCGCCGCAGCTGTTCATTGCGCCCGTAGCGCAACTCGGCCATGGCCATGTCGATGGCGCCCTGGTGATGCGGGATCATCATGGCGGCGAAGTCCTGGTCGATATCGCCGCTGGGCTGTACGGCCATGCCGTCCATCATCCGCGTCATGGCGGCCTCGTTCTCGGACGCGAATTTCTGCTGGTCTGTGGTGCCCTGGGCCTTGGCGGCAGCCGGGAGCAGGAAGGCGGCCGTCAATGCCAGGACAGCCCAGGCAGAGGCGGGGGAGCGCGGTGGGCGGGGCGGGAGTGCCATGGTTCCTCGTCGTTCAGGCGGTCCGGGAGTTGGACCAATGTGTGGTAGACGTGGGAGGGGGTGGGTTTATTCCACTGGGGATTGGGATTTTTGTTTTTTTGAGGTTGTCGTGGTTGGCGGGCGCTGCTGTTTCGCCGGCGTAGCCGGCGAGTCACTTTTTGTCCGAGCGACAAAAAGTAACCAAAAAGCGCGTTTACTTGCCCTAGCGGGCGAATATTGATCGTAGTGTGCTGCGGGTGTTGTACGGGTATGAACTTCAGAGTGTGCCTGGCTGCCTGCCGCGTGGTGCGCGTCCGCCGGTAGGCTTTCAAGCAATGATTGAACGAGCCCCGAAACTGTCCGTGGTCCCTCCTGCTACCGACATCGTGTAATCGCCTTCGGCTGCGCTACGCGCAGAGCCCTAGTCTGAGCACCCAGGC